>JBFRWK010000205.1:0-63070 GCA_051439545.1 Xenococcaceae cyanobacterium
ACCATCAAACGCAATCAAAATACCAAAGGGTTTGAGGTTTTACCGAAAAGATGGGTGGTGGAGCGCACTTTTGGTTGGTTTGGGCGATATCGTCGTTTAAGCAAAGATTATGAATACTTACCTAATAACAGTGAAACTATGCTCTATATCGCCATGATAAATCTTATGTTAAGACGTTTAACTTGGAGTTCTTCGAGTCAAATATCCACTTAGTTTTGAATTTTCAAACACGCTCTCTAAGGCACTGTGTCAAAAATCAGCTTATATCGCCCTACGTCGTCAAGTTCCTTCTATTAGAGAAACAATACCCGATACTTTAACTATTATCAAACAAGATTTCTTAGAAGCGATCGCAGAAATTAAACCCTCTGTCTTGCGCTCTGTTGCAGTAGAATCCCCTAATGTAAACTGGGATGATATTGGTGGTTTAACTGAAGTCAAACAGAAGCTAAAAGAATCAGTAGAAGGCTCGTTACTCTATCCCGAACTATATCAAAAAACCCTAGCCCAAGCTCCCCGTGGTATTTTACTATGGGGTCCTCCCGGTACAGGTAAAACTTTACTAGCAAAAGCCGTAGCATCCCAAGCTAGAGCCAATTTTATCGCAGTGAATGGCCCCGAACTACTCAGTAAATGGGTAGGTGCAGCAGAACAGTCTGTCAGAGAATTATTTCGTAAAGCCAGACAAGTTTCTCCTTGTGTCATCTTCCTTGATGAAATCGATACTTTAGCACCAGCACGGGGACAATTTGTGGGAGATTCGGGAATAAGCGATCGCGTTGTGGGACAATTATTAACTGAGATGGACGGTTTAGCTACAACTTCTCAAATAATTATTATTGCAGCTACTAACCGTCCTGATGGGATCGATCCTGCTTTATTACGTTCTGGAAGATTAGATTTACAAATTAAAGTAGATTTACCAGACTTAGAAAGTCGTTTAGCTATTTTAGAAGTACATAATTGCGATCGCCCTTTGCAAGATGTTAACTTATCTGAGTGGGCTAAACTAACCGAAGGATGGAATGGTGCAGACTTGTTTTTACTCACTAATCAGTCTGCTTTAGAAGCCATCAGGCGTTATCGTAAATTAAGTTTAAACGATCTCAGTCAACTGAAAATTACAGATAATGACTTTACACTGGCATACGAGATGTTATTAGAACAAAAAAGTTAATTATTAATGGTTAATTACTAAGCAGATAAAATTTAATCCAAAAAATAAATTGAGCAATCTGGCTCATTCTCCAAACTCTACTAATAATCGCCAACTATTAAACCTCTCAGCTTTTTCATTAAAATTTGATTGACTACTATACCTATGTCGATGTCGATTTACGTCTATGCTATTTTATTTTCCCATGAAAAAAAAATAAATTTACCCCAAGGATTTAACGGAAAGGTTGAACTCATAGTTTATGAAAATATAGCTGCAATTATTGAACGGGAAATATCAATTCAAAAGCTGCAAGAAACAGAAGACAGTTTATTAAAAGCAGTAGTTACTCACGATCGCGTAATTCAAGATATTTTCTCGCAAGTTTCTTTATTAACAGTACGCTTTGGTACTGGCTTTGCTTCTACGAATAATCTTTTAGATCACTTTAAAGATAACCAGCAAAAATATATAAAACAACTACAAGCATTAGATAATAAAGTAGAATATGCTGTCAAATTTCTTCCTCTTACTTTTCAGCCTAACGATACAAAACATATAGCTTTAAAAGGCAAAAATTATTTACTAACCAAAAAAAAGAATTATCAATTATATCAAGAATTTATATTTTACCAAGAAACCCAATGGCAACAAATCAAAGAAATTGCCACTCAAGAGTTTTCCGAGCGCGTCTTGATTAAAGAGCAAGAAGATATAAAACAAATATTCTTACTAGAAGAACAAAATACTAATATAGATATTTTAATTAATACTTGGCAACAAAAAGCCTCCAACTGGCAAATAACTATCAGTCAACCTTTACCTTGTTATCACTTTACCTTTCTGTAGCATTCATCTCTCATTAAAATGAGAGATGAATGCGTATACTGCAAAAAAATAACAGTAATCCAACAAAATTGAGGGTTTAAGTCTTTTTTTGTGGTGCTAGTTCTGCTATGCGTGGAATCAGTTGGCTGTGAACTTCAATATTTGCCTCCTTACTCTCCAGATTTAAACAAAATAGAAAACTATTGGTTTCCGATTAAAAATCGAGTCAGAAAGTCTAAAGATAATATCGAGGATTTTCGAGATAGAGTTGATTTAGCTTAACAGCTAACGTCCTAACCTATACTTCGATTGCTATATTTGTCATCCCCTTACAGTCAGGGTTTAGGGAAGATTTATTTGTATCATTCTTTTTGGTATTTTATATCGGGTTAATTAACTGTTAAAGTCTCAGTTGAAATGCGTCTTAGCTTAGCCTTTCTTGAACCCTTAGACGAAGTAAGAAACTAAAAACTAAAAGCTAATAACTAATAGTTAGATTTTAAGAACCAGATTCCAATCTTTGCTCCCAATCTCGATCGCCTTTCTCTTTATTTTGGAGATTTTGGTCTAATAAATCTGTTTCGGTAGTGTAAGTAAGATCGCGATCGCTAATTACTTTGGTTTGGGCAAATTGACGAGCAAACTCAATTTTTTGTTGTAAATCTCGATCGGCTTGATTGAGGGAAACCGCTCGATCTTGACGCAGGGCGTTACGGGCTTCTATCTTTTTGTTACGCCCTTGAATCCAAAAATAGCGAAGGAGAGGAACGAGCAAAAAAGCAGTACCATAGCCCAAAAGTATCCAATAAATAGAAGCAACTAATGCTACTATTCCACCTAACTGGGCAGCAACTGTACCATCTTGTAGCAGAGAGCCTAATACCAAAGCCAGAATTAAATTAAGCCCACCCAAACCAATAGCCCACATAATTTGTCCGCTATTTGCTTGGCTAAAACGCCATAAATGCTCTTTGAGATAAGCTGGTACTGACTGAGATTTTCTTTCTTTTGCCATTACCTGCAATTCAGGAAAATAATAAATAATTTTTCCTTGGGGGGACACTTCTGGATAGCCATTGAAGCGGGATAATACTGGTAACATATAGTCTTCATCGACATCAGTTTCGTCTAGATAGGGTGCGATTTGTTCGGCTACTACTGCACCATCGTTATTACGAATTACCGCACCAATTTCTTGCCATCTTTTTTCTGCTAAATTTTCATTAGGATTTCCGTCACCAAACAGAAAAGAGAAAATAGCTTCTAGAAAGTTCATTTGAGCTTGTCCAGAGGCTTGTTGTCGGCGTTGACGACGGTGAGTATTATAGTCGGGGTCAAAAAACCAAAATAGATCGCCAACCCAAAAGCGAGGGATAAAAATAAAGCCACCACCTCCGCGATTGTAACCTCGATCGCGATCGTCTCCATCACGACTAGAGCTAATAGAAATTACAATAACCGCGATCGCGACTAGCATTAAAAGAATTGAAGCGATTAAAACAATTCCAAAAGAAATCCGAATTATATAAAATAATACCTTCCAAACTTTTGCCCACCACTGCTGTAGTTTCAGACTCCAGTATTTCTCCCGCAGAATGGAACGAAAATTTTTCGGAAATAAATATACCACATCCCCTGACTCTGCTACCTGCATATGTCCACCAGCATCAGCAGCTAAAGCCAATAATCCTTGCTGTGCCAAATTTAGTTCTAGTCCTGCTTGTGCTGCGATATCACCCACGGTAACGCGATAATTCAGTTGTTCGACTGATTTAACTATCTGGGGATTAGGAGTCATTTTTGGTTTTGTTTCTCAAACAATTATTTTTCTTTATTTATTTTATCGTTTTCGCTTTTCAACTAGATTCGATCGCTGTTATCTTCAAGCTTTAAGCTTTCAGAGAGGTTGAGTTTAAGACCCCTAGCCTATTCTAAAATTTGATAGTTTTTAGTTGATGATGGCGAAATTACCCTAATACCTCTCGCCCACCAGAAAAAATCAATTAAGATAACTTTTATATATAACAGAAATAATAATAAATTACGAATAATTGATATGGTAGATTTAGCCAAACTAGCTACTCAACTAGAAAGTCCCAATTCTCGCGATCGCCTTTTAGCTTTAGTATCTTTGCGGGAAGTATCCGCTGCCGATGCCGTTCCTCTAATTAAAAAAGTTTTAAACGATGAAATTTTGCCAGTGCGATCGATGGCGGTATTTGCTTTGGGAGTAAAACCAACAGAAGAATGCTACCCTATTTTAGTCGAACTCTTAGAAGGAGATGAAGATTATGGCATTCGGGCTGATGCAGCAGGAGCTTTAGGTTATTTGGGGGACGGGAGGGCTTTTGAACCCCTGGTGAGGGCTTTTTATGAAGATACTAACTGGCTAGTTCGTTTTAGTGCTGCCGTTTCTTTGGGTAATCTCCAAGATATTAGAGCCAAACAAGTATTACTAGAAGCATTAGACAGTAAAGAAGTAGTCTTACAACAAGCAGCGATCGCAGCCTTAGGGGAAATTGGCGCAGTAGAGGCAACAGAAGCTATTCTCCGTTTTGCTAATGCAGAAGATTGGTTAATCAGACAGAGACTAGCAGAAGCATTAGGTAACTTTAATACCGAAAAAAGTATTTCTGCTCTGCAATTTTTAGCTAAAGATAGTCACTCTCAAGTCAGTCAAGCTGCCCTATTTTCTCTACAGCGTTTACAACAAAAAATCTAGGCTTTTTCTTGAGGCCCAAACAGAGAGTTAATAGTCTTCTGTAGTCAAACAGTACCAAATACAAGTAAAAAAAGAAATAGCATTCATGAGATAATGTCTACAAGGAATTAAAATTCTGTGATGAGACACGTTGAAAGACATCTAGTCAAGCCTGGCAATCCTATTTGGCAACAAATAGATAACTTATGCTTTCTCTCGAAGAATCTTTACAACCATGCCAATTATCTCATCCGTCAATCCTTTATCCTGGAAAAAGTTTATCTAGGATTCAATCAAATTTACCACCAAGTAAAAAATACCACTGACTACAAAGCCTTACCGCGAAAAGTCAGCCAGCAAGTCTTAAGGATACTAGATCGCAACTGGAAATCATTTTTTGAGGCAAATAGAGCTTATCAAGAATGTCCCCATAAATTTACAGGAAGACCCAAATTACCTAAATATAAACACAAAACCCAAGGACGTAACCTACTGGTTTATAACATTCAAGCTATTAGTAAGACTTGGTTAAAACGGGGAATGGTTAAACTGTCTGGGACAGAGATTATCATTCCCACTAAAGCCCAGAACCTTGAAAGTGCGAGAATAGTTCCGAAAACAGGTCAATATGCCATTGAAATCATTTACGAACAACCAGAACATTACACTGTAACAAATAGTAATGCAGTAGCAGCCATCGATCTAGGTGTAGACAATTTAGCTACTCTAACATCAAACCAAACAGGATTCATTCCTATTCTGGTTAACGGGAAACCGCTAAAAAGTCTCAACCAATACTACAACAAGAGAAAAGCCCAACTACAATCCTTACTGGGAAATAAACAACTAACATCCCAGCGCATTCAAAGATTAACAGCCCAGAGGAATAATCAAGTATATACCTACTTGCATCAAGCATCGAGGTGGATTATCAATCTTCTAGACAGTAAGGGAATTAGTAAATTAATTATTGGTCAGAATCCTTTGTGGAAGCAGAAAGTTAAGACAGGAAACCAGAATAACCAGTCATTTGTTTCGATTCCTCACGCTCGATTGATTGAAATGTTGATTTATAAAGGAGCAATCAAAGGGATTGAGGTGGTTTGTGCCGAAGAAAGTTATACATCATTAGCAAGTTTTCTGAACTTAGATCCAATTCCCGTCTATGGTAGCGATGAAGCCAAAAAAACTAAATTTAGCGGTTATCGCCAAAGTAGAGGAATTTATAAGATTAAAGGAGAAAACACCAGAATTAATGCGGATGTTAACGGCAGTTATAACATCATGCGAAAGGTAATCCCAACAGCTTTCAGCCGAGGGATAGAGGGCGTTGTAGTTCGTCCTATCAGGATTACTCCTGGTCTAGCTAATCATTAGTCTTTGTTATATTTGACTATATTTTTAGTAACTATAATTCATTACAGTTTGACCTAAGTTAACTAATTGTTCTATGGATCTAAAAGCATTTTTGATTAATTGTGCGGGAGAATGGTTTACTCAGCGCACCAACTACGACATAGATGGAAGTAAAGTAGAAAGCAATAAAGCTAATATTACCGTAGAATTCATTCCCCCAGACAATGCCCAGATAACTACTCTTTGCGAGCAAAATAGAATTGAACCTAGTCTTAGCTTGGGTGGACTTAAATATAGTTGGGATACATCTGTAGACTGGGGCAAACCCAAACAACAGGGTAATTCTCTCTTAGTTTTAGTTCGCGATCGGGCGGAGCCCACCAGCAAAGCTGGGCGAGAAAAGCCCCAGACTGGTAAACTTATTAAAACAGCTATGAACTCAAATAATGTTTCTGGTCGTTATGTTTTAGGAGAAGATGACGCTTTAACTTTAATTATTGAAACAGACGAGATTTATGCTGAGGAACGTCAATGGTTTGCTGGCGAAAATTTACGTTTGCGTACTACCGTAACCAAAGATAAAGCAGGATTGACCACAACTACTTTTTATTCGGAAATTCGTAAAATACCACCCAAAGAAAAACCCAATTCTCAGGATGCCGTAGCTAGCTAGAGTTTAAGCAAAAAACTCGCTCAAAACGGCTAAAAAAAAGTCCCCATAATTATCGATGAGGACAAAAGTAATTTAATGAATTTTTAGATTTAAGTCTCAAAAGCCTGAATATTTTAAGGAAAATAGGGGATTCAAATAACTGATTCCTCTAATTCCTTATGGGATTTAGCCCTCTGACGAACTTTTGCCCAAAACTTGTGTTTTAAGAGCATTTAACTCGGCTCCCAATTCCTGACGGCTAGATTCTTTGAGCAGATAACGATAGACAAACCATCCCGTATAACCGATACCCACTAGTTCAAACAAAGGAGCTAAAAGAGGAATATCATTAATTGAATCGAGGATAGCAAATGCTATTTTAACGGTGATTCCACCAGCTATGATTAACCCAATAACTTTTAAAGGCTCTTGATAACTGGAGAAAAAACGACCTACATCATCAGGTAGTTGGACTAAAAACTCTTTTGCTCGATCGAGAACCTCTGTTCCTTGTTGTCCTGTATAACTTTGACTTCTTGTCGCCATCATCCCAGGACTTTCTGTATTTAAACCAGTAGCTTGTAATTCTGTTTTTTGCGCTTCAGATTCCATTTGTAAGCACTCCTTTTGTTAGATTGAACATTTTATAAGCAGTTAATCAGATAATTATTAATAGATATTAGGGTGCTGACTAACTTTTGCCCATATTATCAAACAGTTTTTCTATTTTTATGAGACTGCAAAATCTAGTTGAGAAAATAGCTTGTTGTAAAACGATTATGTTCTCCGAACTAGAGCGGGAAATCTTAGCAGTCTAATAAAATTATCATTATGCTCTTAATGGTAACGATTTTTATCTTTTTTCTTAACCGAATCATAGTTACCAAACACTCAATCTATATATGACTACAAAAAGTTTACTAATCTAAATGTAACCGCGCAGTGCTGTAATTAGGGCGATCGCAGCTATATACAAGAGCTTTTACCTGCTTTTAGTGAGATGCTATCGCTGGTTCTTTTCTTAAGACTTCGCTTTCCTTGGATTTAGATTTACGACAATAAATCTCACAGGAGTTATTAGGACTTTCGATTAATTTAACTTTATCTAGTTCTACGCCTAGTTCTTTGATGGGTTGGGTTAGAAGTTGGGCGATATGTAAAGCAATATTTTCGGCAGTTGGTACTACTTCGGCAAAGTAGGGAATATCTTTGTTAAGAAATGTATGGTCGAACGGCTCAACTACATAATTATCGATCGCTTGTTGTAATGCTACCAAATCTACGATCATCCCAGTACGAGAATCTATTTCTCCCACTACCGAAACTTCTAAATGATAATTATGCCCGTGACCATTAGGACGAGCGCATTTACCGTAAATAGCAGTGTTTTGTTCTAAATCTAAATGAGGCAGTGCCAAACGATGAGCAGCACTAAAATGAGTTTTAACTGTTAAAGAAGCTTCCATATTATTTCCGTGATAATCTGCCCAAAGTTCTGGGGTTTCAAAAAGTTTAATTTCCACTAGGGGTAAATGAGATGCTAATCTTTGCCAAATTACTCTGGCTATATTTTCTGTTGTCGGTAAAGTTTGCTGGAATTCTGACCAGACATCATTAAGATAAGCGTAATCTAATTGACTAGTAACTTCTTCTTTAATGACTTTTTTGACATCAGATAAGTTTTGTACCATGCCATATTCATCTATTTCTCCTGCTAGGGAAACATAGAGAACATAGTTATGTCCATGTCCTGGAAAATTGCTACAAGCACCAAAGTACTGTTGGTTTTTTGCTTCATCCCATTCTGCTATCCAATAACGATGACTAGCAGAAAATTGGGCGCGACGATTGATTATGCAATCCATAAAGATTGAAATAACAGTGAATGTAAAGTTTGGTAAAGATATTCTCTATCTAGCATAGACTAATTTTGGTGGTAGTTGGTTAAAAAGGGAGTAGGGAGTAGTGAGTAGCGAGTAGTGAGTAGCAAGTAAAGAATTTTATCTAGACGAAATACTTAAAGAGATCGAGAGATAGTTTTCTAGTGTTGCATAATGAAAAAATCAATCTATCCTAATCGATCGTTAGCTAACAGCTAAGAAGCTCATAGCTAATAGCTTTTTAAAAACTATGCTCTGGAAATTATTTACTTATTCTTTAATTGGCTTTTTAGTTATTTATGTTTTGAGAGGCTTGGGGGTTTTGGGATTTTTACCTGGAGGCTTTATTTTGTTGGGCTTACTCATTACTATAGTTTCTGGATTGGCTTGGGGAATTCAAAAAACTAGAAGATTTTAAAGCAGCAATACTGCCGTACCTATATTGACTTGAAAGTTTATTATGAAAAGAGTAGATATTCTCGATAAATTGTTTGAGTAATAACCCTTTAAGAGTAGTAGTTATTGGCGGTGGTGCAGCGGGGTTTTTTGGCGCGATCGCTACTTTAGAAAATGCTACTAATCCCGTACGAGTTACTTTACTAGAAGCAGCCCGTAAACCTCTAGCTAAAGTACGTATTTCTGGTGGTGGTAGATGTAATGTTACTCACCATTGTTTCGATCCTGCTCGACTAGTACAGTACTATCCTAGAGGTGGTAAAGTTTTGCGATCGCCTTTTACTCGCTTTCAGCCTCAAGATACGATAGCTTGGTTTAAAACTCGTGGAGTAAAGTTAAAAACCGAAGCAGATGGCAGAATGTTTCCTGTAACTGATGATTCAGCTACGATTATCGACTGTTTACAACAAGCAGCAGCCAAAGCAGGAGTAAAATTACGGACTGGAGTTGTAGTTAAAAATATAACCCGTCTCTCTTCTACTATTAACGGTTTTCAAATCGAGTTAAAAAATGGAGAAATTAGCAACTGCGATCGCCTTTTAATCGCTACAGGTAGTAATCCTTTAGGCTATCGTTGGGCAAAAAGTTTAGGACATACAATTATTTCCCCCGTACCTTCTCTCTTTACTTTTAATATTAAAGATATTCGTTTGCAGAATTTAGCAGGAATTAGTGTAGATAATGTGCGACTTCGTTTGTTAGGTACTGGTAAAGAAAAGTTAGAACAAACAGGAGCTTTATTAATTACTCATTGGGGAGTTAGTGGCCCTGCTACTCTCAAATTGTCAGCTTGGGGAGCGAGAGTATTATACGATAACAACTATCATCTTTGTCTAGAAATTAATTGGCTACCCCAGTATAATCAAGAAACTTTAAAACAATTTTTATTAGAATTTAAATCTGCAAATCAACGGAAACAAATATATAGCTATTGTCCGCTCCAATTACCCAAAAGATTATGGCAGAGTTTAATTGATTTTGTGGGTATATCTCAGCAAAAAGTCTGGACTGAATTAAGCAATAAGGAATTGAATAAACTAGTTCAAGAATTAATTAAAGGTCAATATAAAATTACAGGAAAAGGAATATTTAAAGAAGAGTTTGTTACTTGTGGAGGTGTAAATCTTAAAGAAGTAAATTTTAAAACTATGGAAAGTAAAATTTGTCCTGGATTGTATTTTGCTGGAGAAATTTTAGATATCGATGGTGTCACGGGTGGGTTTAACTTTCAAAATGCTTGGACAACTGGATGGCTGGCAGGGAAGGCGATGAGTCATGAGTAATGAGTAATGAGTAATAAGTAATAAGTAATAAGTAATGAGTAGGGGCTTTCCTGCCGTTCGCCCGTACATGAGTAATTAGTAATAGGGAATAGTTAATAGTTAAATGCAAACTACTATAAAAACAGAACCAAACCAAACTGAAAAAATACTAGCAACTGTAGAAAGCTATTTACAAGAAATAGTAGCACCATCAGCAGCAGAAATAGATAGAAACTCGGAAATTCTTCGACAAGCACTTATCGGTATGGGCGATCGATCTCTGTTGGCTTTAAAAGTACCTCAAAATTTTGGTGGTGCTGGTTTTAAGGCGATAGATTATCATCGTTTTCAAATGCTTATGGCTAGGTATTCTGGTGCTTTGACTTTTTTACAAACTCAACATCAAAGTGCTGGTTCGATGTTAGCAGCAAGTAATAACCAAGAATTAAAACAACGCTACTTACCCCATATGAGTACGGGAAAAATATTAGTGGGAGTAGGTTTTTCTCAATTACGTCGTCCTGGCGTGCCAATTATGAAAGCAGAAGAAATAGAAGGAGGATATTTATTATCAGGTAAAGTTCCGTGGATAACTGGTTTTGGTTTTTTTAATAACTTTATTGTGGGGGCAACTTTAGCTGATGGCAGAGACATTTATGGTTTATTACCTTTGGAAGAAAAAAACACAAAAGGATTAATCAAGTTTAGTCCTCCTATGGAATTAATAGCTATGAATTCTACTAATACAGTAAGTGCTGAAATTGAAAAATGGTTTTTAGAAAATGGTCGGGTAGTGGCTATTAAACCATCGGGTTCGATTCATGAAAATAGTAAAAAAAATATACTTCATCATGGTTTTTATGCTGTGGGATGCGCTCAAGCAGGACTAGATATAATTCAAAATATGTACCGTAAAAAACAGCTTTTATTTTTACAAGAAACTTATGAATCACTTCAGCAAGAATTAAATAATTGTCGTCAAGAAATGTTGGCTGAGATCTGTGTAAGTAGCAGCGAAGCGATCGACCGTGATATCTATGAAAAAAAACTACAATTACGAGCTTTAGCAATTAATTTAGCAGGACGTTGTAGTCAGGCAGCAGTAATTGCCTCTAGTGGTGCAGCGAACGAGCGAGATCATCCCGCAGGCAGAGTTTATCGGGAAGCTTTGTTGTTTAGTGTCTCTGGACAGACTACCGCAGTGATGGAAGAAAGTTTGCGATCGCTTTATTAAACTAGAAAATCTTATTTTTAGTAAGATCGGTAGTATCTGCGAGTAAAGCTCTAGAAGTACTTAACAAAAATTTGTAAATTGGAAGTATAACTTTAAAAATGGAGCAAGATAACCGCGATCGAACAAAATCGATCGAAAAAGATCGCCCTTTTAACTCGATCGATAGCAATACTAACAACCTTCTCCAAGCAGCAGCAGACTGTGCGAGTGCTTTACTGAGTGATGATGATTTTGAACGAGGTGTCAATCGAGCGTTAAAAATATTGGGAACGAGTGCGGGGGCAGATCGCTTGTGCGTACATGAATATGTTGCCGATTTAACGGGTCAAACTTTGGGCTATATAGTTACCAAATATGAATGGAATTCTCCTTATGCTCCTTCTCAATTACATAATCCCCAATTAAGCCGTATTAGTTGTGAAGAATTTGAAGAGGATTACTATAGATTAAAATCTGGAAAACATTGTGGCGGTTTAATTAAAAATTATCCAGAACCTTTTCGTAGCGGGCAAGAAAAGCTAGGTGTAAAAGCCGTGTACGCTGTTCCTATCATGGTTCGAGGGCAATATTGGGGTATTCTCGGTTTAGATTTCTGTCGTATTGCTAGGGAATCAAGCGATGCAGAAATAGCAGTATTGAAAACTGCTGCTGCCTGTATCGGAAGTGCGATCCAAAGAGAACGCGATCGCACGGCAAAAGAATCAGCCCAAAAAAAAGCATTACTAGAAAGACAAAAAGCCATTGAGTTACGGGAACGCGATCGCTTACTCAGGCTTACCGCTAGTGCTACCCAGGCTTTACTGAATAACGAGAATTTGGATAGCGCGATCGCTACTTCTTTAGAAATTATCGGGGAGGGAATTGCTACAGATCGGGTGTGCGTGATGGAACACTATGACGATCCGATAGGTACTTCTTTAGGTTATTTGCAAGCACTATATGAATGGCACTCAATTCATGCAGTATCTCAGCTACAGCATCCCGAATTACAGCAGGTAAGTTATGAGGGGATCGAAGAGTGGTATGAAAGCTTTAAAAGAGGGGAAGCAGCAGGGGGAGTAATTGAGGAAATACCCGAACCAGTCAGAAGCGGACAAAAAGCGATCGGCGTAAAGTCTACCTATGCCGTTCCTATTACCTAGGGATAAATCTGCAACTTTTAGACGCTCGAAAGCAAACTTAGAGATTGGTACAACACTTAACTCAGATTTGAAGACAAAAATCCTCAAATTTTTTAAACCTTTGAAACTAGGAACAGTTGGGCTGGTTGTTAGCAAAACATCTTGTAGATAAATTGCTGAATCGCAGTTCAACACCAGCACTTTTTAACAGAATTAATCCTACTCAAGTTTTTCAAATAGGAGATAATCATGACAAATACATTGTTGCCCAATGAACAATATGGTCCTGCTGCTCAATTTTTGTCCACTCCCAAAAAACTGCTGATTAATGGCGAATTTGTGGATGCAGCATCGGGACAAACTTTTGCAACGATCGATCCCGCTACTGAAGAGAAACTAGTAGATGTAGCTCGTGGTGGAGTTGAAGATATAGATCGCGCCGTTACGGCTGCTCGTCAAGCTTTTGAGCATGGTTCTTGGTCTTCTATGACCCCATCCCAGCGACAGCGAATTCTCTATCGCTTAGGCGATCTGATTTTAGAAAACGCCGACGAACTGGCTTGGTTAGAAAGCCTCGATAATGGTAAACCCGTCGGTGTGGCTAGAGTTGCCGATATTCCTTTGACGGCTGATTTGTTTCACTACATGGCAGGTTGGGTTCGCACGCTTGAAGGTTCGGTGGTTCCTGTCTCGGATATTGCCGTTCCTGGTGCAGAATTTCACGCTTACACTCTCCGCGAACCAATTGGAGTTGTGGGACTGATTACTCCTTGGAACTATCCTCTGTTAATCGCTGCGGGCTGGCAAATGGCAGCCTGTCTCGCTGCGGGTAACTCCGTTGTCTTAAAACCGTCGGAAGTAACATCCCTATCAGTTCTCCGCTTTGGCGAACTTGCTTTAGAAGCAGGTATTCCCCAAGGAGTAATTAACATCGTTCCAGGTTTCGGTACCGATGCAGGGGCGCGTCTTTCCAGTCATCCCGATGTGGATAAAATTGGCTTTACGGGTTCTACCCGAACTGGGCGCGGTATCCTTAAAGCTGTTGCCGATAGCAATTTGAAAAAGATCACTTTAGAATTAGGCGGAAAATCTCCAGATATTATTATGGATGACGCAGATCTTGACGTTGCCATTCCTGGTGCTGCTGAGGGAATCTTTTTTAATCACGGTCAGTGTTGTTGTGCGGGTTCTCGCCTATACGTGCAGGAAAAGATATACGATCGCGTTACCCCCAATCCCACTGTGGCAGAAGTCCAAGAAGGCGCGGAATTACTCAAAGCAGAAAACTGCGATTTTATTATTTCCTTTGGCGGTGGTTCGCCCCACGACTGTGCTAAATAGGGGAAACGCATCTAATTGTCGAAATTCTTGTATAATAAGGATTCTGGTCAGACAAAAAAGTGTGATGTCAGTTATCATCAAGTAAGAGCGATCGCTCTTGTCAATAAATCTCGGAAACACAGTATTTTTTAACCGAAAGTAAGTCAAAATAAACACGGCGATCGACATCAGTTTAAAACTGATAAATAGGCGCGAAAATTACAGTTTTAAATTAAGCTTTGAGAGATTAACTGGTTAAAACTTTGATTAAATATTCATCATCCCATCCAGCATTTTTTCGCTTATTTTTAACTCCCACTTTGAGAGTTTTTTCCTGTTTTAAAAGATTTAAAGCTATGTGTCTAATAACAGCTAAATTTTCAGGAGCATTATCTTTCCTAATCCGAGAAGCATCTTCATTAAAGCTCACATCAAGAAATGGCACTCCATACGGCGACACAGGTTCGCCGTCCGTGCCTCCCCAATGTAATTGATTCTCTATGCCCCAATGTTTTCTAATAGAAGAGTGCAATTGATTTGTGATTTTCAGCATTTAAACTACTAATAAAATATCTTTTTTCTAGAGTAGTTTTTCCTTTTTCTGTTCGTAAATAATCGCTCGTTCGCTATTGAATTCAAATTCTTCCATTCCCCCTTGGGGTCGATTTCTCTGTTGATATTAGTCAGAATTTGACAATATCTGGTTTCTTGTCGTCCTCTTTCATTTTCTGATTGTCGATATTCAGTTTTGATTAAACCTTTAAAATCGGAGAGTAATGCTTGTTCAAATAGTTTCTCCACCCTCTCGTACAGACCACCTTGGTTCTTCTTTAAGGCAATTACATAGTCACTATCTTGATTGATAATTTGTTTAATTATCTTCGCTTGCTCCGTCCTTACGCTGAGGTTTCCTCAGCGCGGGCGGTGCGCTTTTGACATCCAATTGCATCAATAGTAATGATACATCCTTTTAAAGATAAAACTTTTAGCAATTCGGGTATGGCTGTAATTTCATGTTTATTTATCCTCGACTTTTTTTTGTCCTAATACTAAGCCATTATTTGTTGCCCAAGCACTAATCATATGAATAGCTGGCTTGTCCTTACTTTTATCATCTCTAACCTCGGAGAGTTTTGCCATCAATTGCTACTATTTCTCCAAAAGTAATCAGACTAATTGATTCTATCCATTGCAGAAAACATTGCTGTAATTCTTCTGGATTAAGCAGAGAAAAAACCAGCGCAAATGTATCATCGGAGGAAATACCATTGGGCAGTTCTAAAAACTTTTTTAACCATTTATACTTACATTTACCATATAATTCAATATCATTCCAACCCTCTGCACCACAAATTACTGCACAAATAGTAATCGTATCGGATATCAATTAATTTATGACGCGCACGTTCTTTCTATTCTTGGGTCTTCTAGGTCAATAAAATGGTCGGCAATTGTAATTTTAGGTATCAGTTTCATCTATTAATTAATCTTTTTGAAGATTATAGCTCTTGGGAAAACTGTAGAACCCGATCTGAATTAGCGATCGCCCTAGTTAAATCCCCAGGACTCAAATACATATGATCGACAATTTGTCAAGAGTATTAAGATGCGTTTCCCCTACTGTGCTAAAGGTATCGGCATTGTCGCCAATAATGGTGGCTCGATTCGAGACTATGCTGGGGTAAACAAACTAAAAACAAAAATGCTACCGATGTTTGCTGTCAATACCACATCAGGAACGGGCAGCGAAATGACCCGCTTTGCCATCATCACCGATGAAAAACGGCAATCGAAATTTCCTGTAGTCGATTGGCGTTGTACTCCTAGTGTTTCGGTAGACGATCCAGAACTTATGGTAGGGATGCCTCCTGGATTAACTGCTGCAACGGGTATGGATGCCCTCAGTCATGCGATCGAAGCTTATGTTTCTACGGCTGCCACTCCCCTAACTAATCCTGGCGCACTCCAGGCAATTCAACTGATAGGAAAATCATTGCTTACAGCTTATAAAGACGGTAAGAACAAACAGGCACGAGCGGATTTGACCTATGCTGAATTTTTGGCAGGAATGGCGTTTAACAATGCTAGTCTCGGTTACGTTCATGCCATGTCCCATCAGATTGGTGGAGTCTACCATAACCTGGCTCATGGTGTCATCAATGCCGTGTTGATGCCCTATGTTGAAGCTTATAATGCTGAAGCTGCACCAGAGCGGTTTATCGCGATCGCCCAAGCTATGGGAGCAGAAATAGGACAATCTGCTACACAAGCGATCGATTATGTGCTGACTAAACTTCGTCGGTTTAATCAGGAACTAAATATTCTCTCGACTCTAGCTGAATTGGGAGTCGAAGAGTCGGCAATTCCTCACATGGCAGCCAATGCACTCCAAGACCCCTGCTGTTTGACCAATCCCCGACAGGCAAGCCAGTCAGAAATGGAACAACTATTTCAACAAGCATGGCACGGAGGTTAAATTTAACGTACTGAAGGATAATTCTTGTAAGCTGAAACCTAGAAGACTATGCTTTTAATCTAGTAGAAGGTACTCTTAGTTTTTAAGGCAAAGTGCCTTCTATTTTTTAGAATTGGTATTACCTGTTAATTCTCAATGACAGATTATGGTTAACAATTGTTTTTTAATTTTGTTTACTTTTCCACCAAGCTCTTACTATTTTAATTTCTTCATAACTATAATCTTCTCCTAAAGTTTCTTTTAAAGTTTTAAGAGACTCACCACCGACTTTGTTAATAGCATCAATAATAAATTGCTGTTTATATTTATCTACTAACTTATTAATATCTACAGGTTGATTCATTTCAATTAATTCACTGAGATGATGGTAAATTGTCCCTATAGCTAAACCTCTTTCTTTGGCAATTTCTTTAGGAGTTAAACCTTGTTGGTAAAATTGGAAAGTAATCATTTGGCTGGAAGATGGCAGAGGTACGGGGAGTTTATGTATCTCACAAAAAGCTCTAATTTCTGAAACAAATTGTTCTCCATATTGCTTGAGTTTATGTACGCCAACCCCAGAAATTAAAGAAAAATCTGTTAAATTTTGTGGTCTTTTTTGTGCCATCGATCTCAAACTAGAATCGGCAAAAATAACGTAGGGAGGAACAGATTGAGCATCTGCTATTCGCTTGCGTAATTTTCTTAGTTGCTCAAATAACATTTCTGTTTCTGCTTGTTGAGGATTGTACTCAGCTACAGATTTAGTTTTAAGATTACTATTAACTGCGATTTCTACAGAACGTTGTTTGCGTAAAATTTCCCAACTCTTTTTATTAAGTTTAAGAATGCGATAGCCGTCGTTAGTTTCTGCAACTAAACCTTGATGCAAAAGCGATCGCCCTAACATTTTCCATTCTGCTACACTTCTTTCTTTACCAATACCATAGGTAGAAAGTAAATGATGTCCGTATTGTTCTATTTTCTTCTTTCTCGAACCTCTCAAAACATCAATAGTGTGGATCATGCCAAATTTTTCGCGACAACGGGCAACACAGGAAAGAAACTTTTGGGCTTCGGTCGTCCAATCTTCTATAGGTTTGGGATTGAGACAATTATCGCATTTGCCACAATTACCTTTATACCTTTCACCAAAATAACGTAACAAAATAGTACGGCGACAGTCTGTTCCTTCTGCATAGTCAACTACTTGATGTAACTGTTGACGGGCAATTCTTTGTTCTGTCGGATCGGATTTTTGTTCGATGAGAAAGTCTATTTTTTTAAGATCGCCAGTACTAAAAAAGAGAATAGATTTTGCTGGTTCTCCGTCTCTTCCCGCACGCCCAGATTCTTGATAAAAACTTTCTAAACTTTGGGGCAAATCGTAATGAAATACAAAACGAACATCGGGTTTATTAATACCCATACCAAAAGCAATAGTTGCTACCATTACTCGGACATCATCCCGCAAAAAACGAGTTTGGTTGATGCTTCTGGTTTCATTAGTCATCCCTGCATGGTAGGGTAAGGCATTAATATTGTCTTTCTGTAACCTCATAGCAATGTCTTCCACACTACGACGACTGAGACAATAAACTATACCAGCACCAGATTGTTGACGAATATTTTGCAAAAGTTGATGATAAGTTCTTTTTGCTTTAGGCTGTACTTCGTAGTTAATATTGTGGCGATTAAA
Source organism: Xenococcaceae cyanobacterium (assembly GCA_051439545.1). Taxonomy (GTDB): domain Bacteria; phylum Cyanobacteriota; class Cyanobacteriia; order Cyanobacteriales; family Xenococcaceae; genus JASJDJ01. The sequence goes on from JBFRWK010000205.1 coordinate 18,121, forward strand.
ACTAGCCAGATGAACATTGGGCTGACGTAAACGTAATTGTTGAATAATATCTTGTTGTACTCTTTTAGTAGCTGTGGCGGTGAGGGTGAGTACGGGGATTTGAGGATAGCGATCGCGTAACAATCTTAACTGTCGATATTCGGGGCGGAAATCATGACCCCATTCAGAAACACAATGAGCTTCATCTATAGCTATAGTAGAAATACCGACTTGGGTGGCAATTCGATCGAGAAAAGCAGCGAAGTTATTTGCTAGCAATCTTTCTGGGGCGACGTAGAGTAATTTTATTTTTCTTTGTAAAATAGCTGCCTGGCGCGATCGCACTTCGTCCCAACTTAAGGTACTATTTAAGAAAGTTGCACCAATACCATTATCTTGTAAGGCATCTACTTGATCCTGCATTAAAGCAATAAGAGGAGAAACGACTACCGTTAAACCTGGTTTGAGTAAAGCGGGTAATTGGAAACAGAGAGATTTACCCCCCCCAGTAGGCATAATCACCAGTAAATCTCGATTATTTAATGCCTCTTGGATAATCTTTTTTTGTCCAGGGCGAAAGGTATCATAACCAAAGAAATATTTTAAGGCTTCCTCTAAAGAGGTGAATTCCTGCATATTATTCACGAGAGATATCTGCGATCGATTTTAACAAGTCAACTATACGATCTATAACCCAATAATACTGCTATATCTATTCACCAACGCCATCTATTCTTGGTAATCACTATCAATTTCTATATCTAAAGTATCTTCATCAATTCTGAGATAAAGTATATTGGGACGACAACAAACCTGACAATCTTCTACATAAGTTTGTTGCATTCCCGCGCTGATATCGATAAAAGTAGTATTAGGTTCACCACAAAAGGCACAAATATATTCTGCTGTTGTTTGCATATTTGTTGTTAGTAGTTAGTTGGTAGGGGCGCAAGGCTTGCGCCCAGTTAGTGGTTAGTAGGAAAATAACTAAGAGCATCGTCTAAGTGTTTTATTAAGGTATTGGCAGGTAACGCAGTTTGAATATGACTCCAAGGTAAGACTTGAGTAGTTTTCCAATTATCATGGACATAAAAATCTAAAGGAGGAATTTGTCCTTTTAATTGTTTAAAAGCTCGTTTATAACTACCAACAGAATCGCCATATTCTCTAGTTAATTCTAATAACTTAGCTAAACGACGATCGCCTCTAGATATTAAAGCTTGAATTACCGACCAATTATAACTTTCTGGGCGAAAATCTATACCTTGCGATCGCAGTTTTTTTGCTAGATATTTGAGTTTTTTCTTGGCTTCGGCATTAACTCCAAACCATTGAAAAGGGGTATGGGATTTAGGTACAAAGGTGCTGCATCCCAAAGTTATTCTTAAACCTTTAGCAGCTTTTTTAATCGCTTGCATCATCTCGATGGTTTGTTCGATATCTTCGCTTTCTTCTCCAGGGATACCCACCATACCGTAAAACTTAATAGCTTTTAATCCTCCTGCTTGGGCATTAATTGCTGCTTGGATAATTTCTTCATTAGTTAGTTTTTTATTAATGATTTGTCTGAGTCGAGAAGAACCACTTTCGATCGCGATAGTAATCGATCGAGTATCTCTTTTGGCTAAAGTGCGGGCTAATTTTTCAGTCACCGTATTAGTACGGACAGAAGCAATACTCAAACGAACATCATCGTATTTTGGTTGAGTTAGATAGTCTAATAAAGATTCAAATTCTGGATGTTGCGTTACCGATGCACCTAATAATCCCAAACGGTTAGTAACGGTTAATCCTTTAGTAATGGCAGGAAGTAAACTAGATTCAACAGAGGCAGTACGAAAAGGTAAAGTAAGATAACTCGCCAAACAAAAGCGACACATTTCGGGGCAACTACGTACGACTTCTACCATATAGATATTTTCCCAAGCAGCTTTTTCCGTGACTACAGTAGAAGCAGAAAGAGTATTACCTCGATAAGTTTGTTTTTGTACCTGTGATGGGATATCTGTATCTATGGGTTGGATAGATTCGATCGCGCCATCGCTACTGTGATAAGTTACCCTATATAAGCTAGGAATATAAATACCTGGTATCCTTGCTAAGTGCCGTAACTGAGTCTGACGCTTTTCTGTCCTGACTTGTTGGTAAGCATCGATAAAATTATCCAGTAAATCTTCTCCATCTCCCAATAAGATTACATCAAAGAATTCAGCAAAAGGTTCGGCGTTGGCGGTTAAAACCGAACCACCACCAAAGACTAGGGGATGATTTTCTTGACGTTCTTTGGCGTATAGGGGAATATCTAAAGACTCTAATAAATTGAAAATATTAATATAGTCTAATTCCCAAGACACAGAAAAGCCTAAAAGTTCGGGAGACGAGGGCAAAGATTCAGCAATATCGGTAAATAAGCGTCTTACATCTACATCAGGACGCAGGGCTAAAGTCGCCCAGACAATTTGATAACCCAAGCTAGTAATACCCACACTATATTCATTGGGAAAAGCAAAAATAGTAGAGATAGCATCAGAATTTACTGAAGTAGGAGTAAACAGAAGACGTTCACGAGCAAATACATTCACAAATATTCAGAGTTTAACTTAGACGAGTAGGTTTAATCTAACTCTGGTTATTTTAGCTATTTATCCAATCTTGGTTGAGTAAACAAAGTATAAATACGTATTAACACGGAGAAAATTTAAAAAACCTGGATCTTTTCTGTAAATTCACGTAAAATTATATTAGTATATTTACGAACGTACATTAGGTTGACATATTTCCTAGAGAAAACTAAGAGGCAAGCTTAATTATCTGAGCTTCTCAATGTTTAGATGAACTGTGAAACCTAATAATCCCTAAGTTTTGGACTTTCCGAGGATATTGGCATTTGCCAGTATCCTTTTTTTTCGCTAACACAGAAGGCGATCGAACAGTTAAAATACAGCAGTTCTTTACGTGTAAGCTATGAAATTACTAGCCCTGAGTAATGGTCATGGAGAAGATCTTATTGCTGTGAGGATTTTAGAGCAATTAATGGTCGATCGCGGTAATTTAGAAATCTTTGCTTTACCTATAGTTGGTCGAGGAATTGCCTACAAACAAAACAATATTCCTCTTATAGGCGAAGTCAAGCAAATGCCTTCTGGGGGTTTTATTTATATGGATGGCAATCAATTATTGCGGGATTTACGGGGAGGCTTGGTTCAACTAACTATTAAACAATTACAATTTATCCGTAAATTCACTAGGGATGGTGGTTTTATTTTGGCAGTAGGCGATATTGTTCCTTTATTATTTGCTTGGCTCAGTGGTGTTAATTATGCTTTTGTCGGCACGGCTAAATCCGAATATTATTTGCGCGATCGCCATGGATGGCTCCAACAAACTTCTTGGATAGAACGTCAGTTGGGGTCTGTCTATCATCCCGTAGATCGTTGGTTGATGAAACAACCTCGCTGTCAGGCTGTTTTCCCTAGAGATAAACTGACAACAGAAGTTTTACAACAATATTGTATTAAAGCTTATGACTTGGGTAATCCAATGATGGACGGAATATGCCAATCTAACATGACTATACCAGAAAAAGACCTTTTTTCGATCTTGCTTCTACCTGGTTCGCGAATACCAGAAGCAGAACATAATTGGCAACAGATAATTACCGCAATTCTAGGGGTTATGACTAGTTTTAGTAACCGTCCTCTCTTATTTTTAGCTGCGATCGCCCCTGGTTTAGAACTAGATCGCTTTACAAAATACTTAGAGGAAGAATGGCAACAAACATCCTCTGTAAATAAATACCTACAAGACGATCGAGCCATAGTTTATAACAAAGAAAATGCCACTCTCGTGCTGAGTCAAAATGCTTACTTTGAATGTCTCACTCTAGCAGATATCGCGATCGCCATGGCAGGAACAGCCACAGAACAATTTGTCGGGCTAGGTAAACCCGTTATTACCATGCCAGGAAAAGGGCCTCAATTTACTTATGCCTTTGCCGAAGCTCAAACTCGTCTGTTAGGCAGTTCGATCGTTTTAGTCGAAACACCAGATCGAGTAGGCAATACAATAAAAACAATCTTAAATGACGAAGAGCGAATGCAGCGGATCGCGGTTAATGGGAAACAGCGTATGGGAGAAGCTGGGGCTGCCTTACGTATTGCTCAAAAATTAAAACAAATACTTTCTAAAATCGAGAATAATTAATCGTAAAAAATGAACTGGCTATATAAAAAAGCAACAGCATTACTATCTACTTACTATGCTCATATGCTGGAATATCGAGCCGAAATATTTTTATGGGCATTATCGGGTTCTTTACCTATTATTCTCATGGGAGTATGGATACAAGCATCAGAAAATGGTGATTTTGGGCTTAGTTCGATAGATTTTGCTCGTTACTTTTTTAGTGTATTTTTAATTAGACAATTTACGACTATTTGGGTAATTTGGGAATTTGAACGAGAAGTCGTAGAAGGAAAACTCTCTTTTAAGTTACTACAACCCATCGATCCTGTTTGGCATCATGTTGCCAGACATTTAGCTGAAAAAATAACGCGAATTCCATTTATTATTTTGTTTTGTGGTTTGTTTTTCTTGCTTTATCCTGATGCTATTTGGCTACCGAGTTGGCAAGATATCTCGTTATCTATCTCGGCAGTTATTATGGCATTCATTTTAAGATTTTTAATTCAATATACCTTTGCCATGCTTGCCTTTTGGACAGAAAGAGCTAGTGCAATTCAACAATTTTGGTATTTATTTTATCTTTTCCTTTCTGGCATGATTGCCCCTTTAGAAGTTTTCCCAGATACTATAAGAGCGATCGTAGAATGGACTCCTTTCCCATATTTAATTCATTTTCCTGCCTCTTTGCTAATTGGTATGCCGAATAATTTTATTCGGAGTGTTACGATTGTTTTAGGCTGGTCAATTTTCTTGTTTATTATCAATCGTTGGCTTTGGAGAAAAGGTTTAAAACATTATTCGGGAATGGGAGCTTAAACCGCTTCGCGGTAGCTCTTAGCTATCAGCTTTTAGCTTTTAGACGGGCGACTTAAATTTAGTTATTAGTTGTCAGTCAATAGAGATTGGTTACTTGTTACGAGAGAATGAGCATAGATAAAGCAAGTATTAATAAAATTATTAACAAAATTCTTGAATGCGCTTCAACTATAGTTGAGGTTTTAGGTTGTGGCTTTGAAGAAAAAGTTTATCAAAGAGCTTTAGCTTATGAGTTAGGTAAACAAGGATTAAATCTCGAAATACAATATCCAATCAATGTTTACTATGAAGGTATTATTGTTGGTGATTTTTATATCGATATTTTAGTAGAAGAATCTATTTTAGTTAAAATTGTCTCTATTGATAGTTTGACAGAACAGCATAAAAAGAAATGTTTAAATTATCTGAAAGCCAGTCAACTGGAAGTATGTTTATTAATAAATTTTGGTGTTCCTAAATTAGAAGTATATCAATGCTAAATAACCTCAGTTCGGACTATCGAAAATTGATTGGTTAGGGTAGCTATTAGCTATCAGCTATTCAAGTTCAAATTATCTGTTTTACTGTGTTCTACTCAAATGAAAAGCGCAGTAAGATTAGTACTCAATTCCCGACTCCTTTCGTTAACGCTTCAAACCCAGAAACAATATCCAGTAGTTCTTCTGTAATAGTAGTTTGACGCTGATGATTGAACTCTTGAGTCAATTCGCTAAAACGTTCTGCAATATTTTTTTCTGCCATCTGCATAGCAGCTAAGCGACTGGTATTTTCACTTTTTAATGATTCGGCACAAGCACGATAGAGAGAGACAAAAAAGTACTGACTAAATAAAGCTGCTGCTAATTTGTCTTTGTCCATAGTGAAGGTAGGAATACTGCGAGAAATCCATTTTTGTTGTTTAAGTTGTTGCCACCATTCCAAATTGAGGGGAAAAATCTGTAACCTAGTGGGATGATAAACAGCACCCGAAGTAATTTGGTTATAGATAACCATAATTCGATCGACTCGCTGTTGTTGTCGCCAGGATTCTAACGCTAAAACTATCTCTTGAATAATTGGGGTAATGCCCGCAACCGAACTAGGTAAGTTAAAACCAGTCTCGCAATTTTGTCCTAGTGCTTTGAGACGATCGCCGATTTTCGCCCCCACAGTTAAAATAAATCGATCGCTTTCGGCAATTGACAAACTATCGACATAGGTTTGAGTATAGTCGGCAATTCTTTCGTTAAATTGTCCGCACATACCCCAGTCAGAACCAAAAACTACTAACCCAAGTCTCTGAGTAGGATTAGATGTTTTTTTTGACAGCATTTCGGGATGTTTATTGAGTAAAATTTGCCATCCCATTTCTAAAGTACGATTGTACTCGCTTAGCGATCGCACTGCTTTTTCATATTGATGAATGCTAACTGCTGCTAAGGCTTTCATCGTCTTAACCACAGACTGCAAGTCTTGAGCAGTATTAATCTGATGTTTTAGTTCTTCAATAGTCGACATTGCTTAAGACCAAAAAATTTGCTAAGGGTGTTTTTCAAGTTTTTAAAAAATATTTCAGTATAATTCCTCACATTTTCTTCAAATTTAAACAATATATTAGAATTTGCAAAAGCAATCGGAAATCAAAAAAATATGACTACTCAAGAACAAGCTAGAAAAGCAATGGCTCAACACCGCCAGCACGAAGAACATCTGAACGAAAATATGCTTCGTCGTTCTCAAGAAAAAATCGATCCAGCTTCTAGTCAAGAACTAGAAGAAGAAGCAAGAGAGCTAATGGTCGAGCAACGCCAGCACGAAGAACATCTAAAAGAAAATATACTATCTCGCTCAGAAGAAGAAATTGAAGGTACTAAAGTATAAACAATATTTAACTATTTGTTAGTCGTTAGTGGTTGGTAGTTAGTCGATCTAGTATCATCCAACTATTAGCCATTATTTATTAACCTGAGTTCGGATTAGTCGGAAAAGCTGACTTTATGGTAGCTTAAAAATTGTCCTGAATCCGATTGGATTCAGTGGGCAGAACTTTACCCTGAAATCTGTAAAAGGCTGATAGCTGATGGCTAACCTAACCAATAATCTTATTATCCCGAACTCAGGCTTTATTAGTTATTTTTCCTGCAATATTTAACAAACTAGCGCGATCGCTCTGACTTAATTTCTCTCCAACTTCAATTCTGTCACAAACATCGGGTAATTGTTCTCTTACGGCTTGACGTAAAGCTTGTTCTACTAATTTAACTTTTTCTAAAGGAACGGAATCGAAAACTCCTTGAGTAACAGCGAGTAAAACAGCAATTTGTTCGGCTACGGGAATTGGTTGATATTGAGTTTGTTTGAGGACTTCTCTAACTCTTTGCCCCCTGTCGATACTTTTTCGGGTTGATTCATCTAATCGCGTACCAAAACGAGAAAAGGCTTCTAATTCTTCAAACTGAGAATAGGATAAGCGTAAATCTCCAGCCACAGCGCGATAAGCAGGTAATTGAGTTTTGCCCCCAACCCGAGATACAGACTTACCCACATCAACAGCAGGCAAAATACCTTTGTGAAATAAGTTAGGAGTGAGATAGATTTGACCGTCGGTAATAGAAACTAAATTAGTGGGAATATATGCCGAGAGATTTTGTGCTTCTGTTTCGACTATGGGTAAAGCCGTTAACGAACCGCCTCCAAATTCAGGACGGAGATGGGTAGCCCGTTCTAAGAGACGGGAATGAATGTAGAAAATATCCCCAGGAAAGGCTTCTCTTCCAGGGGGACGACGCAATAATAAAGATAATTCTCGATAGGCTCTAGCGTGTTGAATAAGATCGTCGTAGACAATCAAAACATCTTTACCCTGTAACATGAAATATTCTGCCATGGTAGTAGCTGCATAGGGGGTAATATATTGTAACCCTGGAGTAGTTTCTCCGCCTGCAACTACAACTATAGAGTAGTCCATTGCCTCTTTTTGGCGTAACTGGGCAATTAATTTAGCTACCGCCGAACTTCTCTGTCCGATGGCACAATAAATACAGATAACATCTTTACCTTTCTGATTAATAATTGTATCCAGAGCGATGGCTGTTTTCCCCGTAGTGCGATCGCCTAAAATTAACTCTCTCTGTCCTCTACCAATGGGAATCAAGGCATCGATAACTTTTATCCCTGTTTGCAAGGGTACGGTAACGGGGGCGCGTTGCATTATTCCTGGTGCTTCTCTCTCTACTGGTAGGCGTTTTCCCGTGGAGATTACACCTTTATTATCTAAAGAACGACCAGTGGCATCGATTACTCTACCTAATAATTCTTCCCCCACAGGCGCGTCTAAAACTCTTCCAGTCCGCAATACTTCAGAGCCTGCTTTTAAATCCTCACTGTCATCTAATAAAATAATCCCCACTCCATCGCGATCGAGATTGTACGCCATCCCAAAACGACCGCCTGGAAATTTAACTAATTCCTCTGCTTGTACGCTAGGCAAACCTACAGCATAGGCAATTCCCCCACCTAAATAAGTTACAGTCCCTACCTCTTCGATCTGAAACTGAGGAGAATGGTTATCTAAAACTTGCTGGGAGATGGCAGTAGTTTCATCTAAAAGATTTTGCCAAGATAAAGAGTTAGTGTCTACCACGATATATTTTAAAACCCAATTTTAAAGATAAATAGAACAAAAGTTTGAGAAAGTCGTGAATAGGTTCGGAAAAAAACTTATAAAGTCAAGCGATCGCTCTTTTTGTGAGAAATACGGGTAATAGCCGATCGCCGATGGCTATTTAAAAAAGCTTAATAGATTCTGTTTCCTGAGTTCTTCAACTTTTCTTCTTAAAATAAGAGCAGATTGCTATAAATGAGGATAAAACATTGACATTAATCATTCCCTTTATCATCGGTTCGGGTTTGGGACTATTTTACTTCGGGGGTTTGTGGCTGACGGTGCAGCAATTACCCGTAACCAAACACCCTTACAGATTAATTTTATCCAGTTTCTTATTCAGATTGGCGATCGGTATGTTTGTTTTATCTTTAATTGTTGGTGGTAATCCCAAATTATACAACGTAGTTTCTTTATTCGCTGGTTGTCTGGGATTTTTAATGGTTAGAACTATAGCAATTTTGTGGCTTCGACCGCGATCGAAAGCCAATAGATAGAGTAGTTAGTATCCGCGCAAGGCTTGCGCCCAGTTAGTAGCTAGCATTAAGCTCAAAATTTTATCTTATGAATTTAACTCCAGACCAAATTATTTTCTGGCAAAGAGGCATAATTACTATTAATGCCACTTTAGTTTTCACTTGGTCGATCGTAATTTTACTCACTTTGGGTTCTTGGTTAATTACTCGTCAGTTGTCGGCATCTACTAAGATCTCTAAAGGACAAAATCTTTTAGAAGTATTAATATTAGCAATCGGCAACCAAATCGAAGAAATCAGTCAACAAGAACCAGCAATTTATGTTCCTTTTATTGGAACTCTATTTATTTTTATTGCCGTTTCTAATTTTCTTACGATTATTCCTGGCTACCAACCGCCTACAGGTTCGCTTTCTACTACTGCTGCTTTAGCAATATGTGTCTTTTTTGCTATTCCTCTTTATGGCATTAAAAAGCAAGGATTTTGGGGTTACTTTAAAAAATCCTATCTTCAGCCCACTCCCTTCATGCTGCCGTTTAATATTATCGGTAGGTTCTCTAATACGATCTCTCTGGCAGTGCGTCTATTCGGTAATGTTATGAGTGGTACGATGATCGTGGGTATTTTACTGTCGATCGCACCCTTATTTTTTCCGATAATCATGCAAGCGATGGGTTTACTAACAGGATTGATTCAGGCTTATATTTTTGCCATTTTAGCAATGGTGTTTATTGCAGCAGCCACTCAGACAACTAATGAATAATAATTAGAATAAGGGCAATTTTCTCGAAATCGTCCCTAATATTACCAACAAAACACCTATGGACAATCTCGCATTAATTGGCATGGCATCTATCGTAACCGCAGGATTGACAATTACCGTCGGTTCGATCGCCCCAGCATTAGGAGAAGGAAAAGCTTTGCAACAAGCATTGAGCGCGATCGCTCAACAACCAGATGAAGCTAAAAATATCACCCGCACTCTATTTGTAGGGATGGCGTTAGTAGAGTCTACAGCTATTTATTGTTTTGTAATTACCTTGATCTTGATCTTTGCTAATCCTTTTTGGAATTACTTTATCGAGAAAGCAGGAGGATAAGTAGTAAGTAGTAAGTAGTAAGTAGTAAGTAATAAATTATGATAACGACTAACCACTAACACAGTATGTTAATCGATCCCTTTGTTGTTATTGCTCAAATCATTAACTTTCTGATTTTGGTTGTTTTGCTGAAGCGGTTTTTTTATAAACCGATCGCTGAGGCAATGGAAGCGCGATCGCAAAGAATCGAACGTCAATTAGCAACAGCAGCAGCAAAAGAAAAAGATACCGAGGCAGAAAAAGAATTATATCTCCAAAAACAACGGGAGTTAGAAGCACAAAAGCAAAAATGGTTAGAGGAAGCCAAACAGGAGGTAACACGGGAAAAAGAAAAATTGACTCGACAAATGCAAGCAGAAGTAGATAAAATTCGTTCTGAATGGTATGAGAGTTTTGAACGAGATCGGCAAAAACTGATCCGCCAACTGCGCGATCGCTTGAGTCAACAGGTTGCTTTAATGGCTCGAAAAGCTCTATCAGATTTAGCTAATGCCAATTTAGAAGCCCAAATTATCGAAACATTTATCGCTCGTTTGTATAACTTAGATGAGCTTCAAGCCAAGACTATTGCCACAGCACCGATTCCCAATCCCCGTCACATAATTACAATCTACAGTGCTTTTACAATATCTGAGGAGAAACGCGATCGCTTAATTGCTGCTATTAGAGAACAAATTGCTGCTAATGCCGAGGTGCAGTTTGAAATAGAAAAAGACTTGATTTGTGGGCTTGAATTGCGCGATCGCGGTTATAAAATTTCTTGGAATTTAGAGAATTATTTAACTGCAATAGAATTAGAAACAGCCAAAATTATGGCCGATCCTGGCTGAGAATAATAATCGATCGGCGTCAATTAGCTATAAGCCATAAGCTATAAGCTAAAAGCTTTTTAAGCTCGTTCATACAATTAAAAAAAAGATAAAAATTCTTAACTATTGGACAAATTTAAGTTAATATAATGTTCATTTTGTCGAATACTTTACAGATCGATCGCCCAAACTAACCTATTCACAATAAGAGTATCTCAAATTCATCTTTCTAGTTAGTCTGAAGATAGATGAGATTTTTCGCTTTCATTGTTACAATTGTTAACAGAACGTTGCTAACGTCAATTTTACGCCTATGTCTCCTATAAACACAATCGATCGAAATTCTGCTACTCAAGAATCTACTCAATTTTCATCTCAATTGCCAAAATACCAAGAGCGGTACGAAAGTATTGAGATGGAAGAAGAGACGGATGCTGATTGGCGTTACGATCCTGAAAAAATAAATGCTTATTATCGCTATCGTCCCTTACAAGTTATTGGTAGGTTAATTAATATTATTATTCCTTTCGCCTTTTTCTTATTTTCTATCTGGCGAGATAAAGTTACCAATAAATCTGTTATTAATGCTGAGAAAAGAGCAGCCAGGCTGAGAGAAATTCTCACTGAATTAGGCCCTGCATATATTAAAGTAGGTCAAGCACTCTCTACCAGACCCGATTTAGTTTCTCCCAGATATTTAGAAGAGTTAACTAAATTACAAGACGAGCTACCTTCTTTTCCCAACGAGATTGCTTTTCAGTTTATCAAAGAAGAACTAGGACTATCTCCTGAAGAAATTTATGCCGAACTTTCTCCTCAGCCCATTGCTGCTGCTTCTTTAGGACAAGTGTATAAAGGCAAATTAAAAACTGGAGAAGAAGTTGCGGTAAAAGTACAACGTCCCGATCTAATTCGTCGGATGACGCTAGATATCTATATCATGCGTAAAGTAGCTGGTTGGGTACAAAACAATATTAAGACTGTACGCTCCGACTTAGTAGCTATTACCGATGAATTAGCTGCTCGTGTTTACGAAGAAATTAACTACGTTCAAGAAGGGCGTAATGCAGAAAAATTTGCCGAACTCTACGGTTACATAGAAGAAATTTATATTCCCAAAATCTATTGGGAATACACCGCCCGCAGAGTCTTGACTATGGAATGGATTACTGGGACTAAGCTGACTAATATCAAGGCAATTGAGGCACAGAATATTGACGCAACCCATTTAGTAGAAGTAGGCGTAGAATGTTCCTTGAGACAATTACTAGAACATGGCTTTTTCCATGCCGATCCCCATCCTGGTAATCTACTCGCTATGTCTGATGGTAGACTTGCTTACCTCGATTTCGGAATGATGAGTCGAATTAAACCCTATCAAAGATATGGTTTGATCGAAGCAGTAGTCCATTTAGTCAATCGTGATTTTGAATCTTTAGCGCAAGACTATATTAAATTAGACTTTTTAACTCCCGATACAGATTTAAGACCGATTATTCCTGCTTTGGCTAATGTTTTTGGGAATGCTTTGGGTGCGAGTGTTGCTGAATTGAACTTTAAAAGCATTACCGATCAGATGTCGGCGATGATGTACGAGTTTCCTTTTCGCGTCCCTGCTTACTACGCACTGATTATTCGCTCGATGGTGACTTTAGAAGGAATTGCCATCGGCATCGATCCAAATTTTAAAGTACTCAGTAAAGCCTATCCCTATATCGCCAAACGCTTACTTACCGACTCCGCACCAGAATTAAGAGCTTCTCTTAAAGACTTATTATTCAAAGAAGAAGGATTTCGTTGGCATCGTCTCGAAAACTTGATGCGTAATGCTAACGATTCAGTAGATTACGATTTTGATAAAATAGCCAATCAAGGGTTAGATTTTCTTTTCTCAGAACGAGGTCGCTTTATCCGCGATCGCCTTGCTGATGAAATTGTTAATGTCTTGGATAATCTGGGGCAAAGAACTTGGTTTAATCTTTCTACTAGTTTTAAACAACAAGTAGGATTAGCGGTACAAGAAACCCCCGTAGAGTTAAAAGAAGACTCTTACACGGTTAAACATCTCACCAATATTATCGGTATTTTGCAGCAAACCCCAGGTTTCGATCCTACCCGTATTGCTTCTTTAATTGTCAAAATTATCACCAAACCAGAAACTCAAGAACTCGGACAACAAGTAGCAGGAAAACTGACTCAGAAAATTGTCGCCAGATTGATTAGAAATCTATTAATAGAAGAAGAGAAATCTTCTGCCAATAATCTCGATCGTCATAACAGAATAAGGAATATCCAAGTTCAACAGCCTGTTTTACCTCCAGTAGCAGCTATGCGATAAATAGTCGAGTAGGGGCGAACTTTCGTTTTCTCCTACGGTCATTCGATTCGAGTAGCTCATGGAAATAACATATAGCTCTTGAAAGAGCGATCGGCGATTAGCCCTTAAAGTTCGGGCTAATCGCACTTTTCTTGGATGCGGAAGCAGAATTATTTCCCAGAATTGGGTTCAGGGCTGTTTCAGACTGCTATAAGTTAAAAATTTTGGATGAATGGAGCAAGGCGATCGATTTATTTTTGCTCTTTTGGATGTTAGCAGACTCGGATAAGCTAATTGATTATTGCTTGAATAAGAAAAGCCCTTGGGAGTCTTGCCATGTTTCGACCCCAAGGACTTTTCTTTTCACACTTACTCCTCACACATCCATAATCTTAATGGTCTTGTTACTAAAAAAATCACTTGCTAGTGACAGTTTTCAAATTGGTATAAGCTTGAGATTTTTTTGTCGCATATATAAAAAGCCCCCGGGAGTCTTGCCATGTTTCGACCCCAAGGACTTTCCCTTTTACACTTACTCCTCACACACCTATTATAATAATGGTCTTGTTACTTCCAGAATTACTTGCTAGTGACAGTTTTCAAATTGTCCTAAATTTTTTTTTGGGGAATTGCGGAAGGTAACTTTTGAGGAGTAATAAAGATATTTCCTCCTCGTATTAAACTTAATGATTTTAGACTTATTAACCTACAGTTGTGGCAATTTTTTTGCTAAAGAATTGCTTGAGGATTGTTTCTGCCATTTGGGAACTAGTCAAGCCTAAATCTGCCTTAGACTGATCTGGTGTGGCATGGTCTACCAGTTTATCGGGTACGCCAAATCGCTTAACTGGAACGATAACATCGTTTTCTTGTAAAGCTTCGAGTACTGCCGAACCAAATCCACCTCTCAGACAACCTTCTTCTAAAGTAACAACTTTACCAATTCTTTGAGCCAAAGGTAAGATTAATTCTGTATCCAAAGGTTTAACAAAACGAGCATTAACTACGGTGGCTTCAATGCCATGTTCGCCTAAAATTTCTGCAACTTGTAGGGCAGGATAAACCATTGTACCGTAGCCTAAGAGCAATACATCATCACCATTACGGAGAATTTCTCCTTTACCAATTTCAATTGGTTCCCAACCTTCTTCCATTAGTGGTACGCCAACTCCATTACCACGAGGATAACGCATGGCGATCGCGCCTTCGGTATAATTAATACCTGTAACTACCATACGCTGCAATTCTGCTTCGTCTTTGGGGGCCATGACTACGATATTGGGAATACAACGGAGATAGGCAATATCGTACATTCCCTGATGAGTAGGGCCATCTGCGCCGACAATTCCCGCTCGATCTAAACAGAAAAATACGGGTAATTTCTGGATGCAAATATCGTGAATAATTTGGTCGTAGGCTCTTTGCAAGAAAGTAGAGTAAATAGCAGCGACGGGACGCATACCTTCACAAGCTAAACCCGCAGCTAGTGTAACCGCGTGTTGTTCGGCTATTCCAACATCGATATATTGTTTTGGTAATTTTTGATGGAGCTTATCTAATCCCGTCCCTGTTGCCATAGCAGCAGTAATGCCGATAATTTTGGGATTGTTTTCTGCCAGGGTAGTAAGGGTATGAGCAAAAACTTTAGAGTATTTAGGAGGTTTGGGTTTACTTGCTGGAATCGCTTTACCTGTAGCTAGATTAAAAGGACTTTGAGCATGATAGCCTACTCGATCTTTTTCGGCGAGCGCGTAACCTTTTCCTTTAACTGTAGCTACATGAACTAAAACAGGACCTGGTACTTTGTGAGCCTGTTTGAAAGTAGCAATTAATTCTGATAAATTATGACCATCGACTGGGCCAAAATACTTAAAGCCGAGTTCTTCAATTACTGCACCTACTTTGGGAACAGCTAAACGTTTCATCCCTTCTTTGACCCGTTCCATTTCTGGAGTTAAAGATTCGCCAAAGAAAGGTAAATGTTTGAATTGTTCTTCCAAGTTATCGGAGATAAACTGAACGGGGTCAGACAAACGGACTTTATTTAGATAGCGAGAAATTGCCCCCACATTGGGAGAAATAGACATCTCGTTATCATTTAGTACTACCATCAAATTAGTATGTGGTAAATGCCCTGCATGATTGATTGCCTCTAGTGCCATCCCTCCAGTCAAAGCACCATCACCAATAATTGCCACACATTTAAAATCTTCTCCTTTAGCATCTCTAGCTAATGCCATACCCAAAGCAGCAGAAATACTAGTAGAAGCGTGTCCCGCACCAAAATGATCGAATTTGTTTTCGCAACGTTTCAGATAACCAGCGATACCGTCTTTTTGTCGTAGAGTATTAAATTGAGTATATCTACCAGTGAGCATTTTATGGGGATAGGCCTGATGTCCTACATCCCAGATAACCTTGTCCCGATCTAAATCCAGAGTTTGATACAGAGCGATAGTTAATTCTACGACTCCCAATCCTGGACCTAAATGACCGCCACTAGTAGCGACAGTTTGTAAATGCTTTTCTCTAATCTGACGGGCAATGTCCTCTAGTTGACGAAGGGATAAACCATGCAACTGGTTGGGATGAGTTATTTCACTTAAATGCATACCGTCGTGTTCTCTAAATATGGAATCTTGTATTTTACTTAAGAAAATTATCTTACTTTCTATAGTTTTAATGAATAGCTAGATACTTTTCTACATCTATGTATTTATTATGAGGTTTTTAGAGAAGACAAACAACACGAATTCGCTAATTCTATCTAAGTTCTTCTGTGCCTGGTATATATCCAAATATTTTATAGGAGTATTCTAAAAGTCGATCGTTGTTAATTAGTTTTCGGTAGGTTGGGTCTTCGAGATAATGTTTCCAGCGATTGTTAACATCCATTTTGTTGGCTTGACCATCAAATTCACGCCCATCGAAGGAACTCCCCCCACCACAACCATGAACCGTATCTATTCCTACGTCGGTAAATTCTATGTTTAGTTTACTGGCAATTTCCTGACGGTAATCCTTGTTATTGACCCAGAGATTATAATTGACACACACTTTGTTGTGTTGTAGTCGATTGGTTTCTCCTAGGTATTCTTTAGCATAATCGAGCCAAAGATCGGCAAAACTACTACGAGCAGATTTGACAGCTAAAAAATTATTTTTTAATCTGCTGGCTAATAAGTTAAATGGGTCTCTGATAATTAAAAGGTCATATCTATCCTGAGTTTTTCCCAGATAAAGATCGTGTTTTTGTTCAAACTTATGGCTAAATATCTCTGCTAAAGCATAATCTTCATAGCTATAAATCAGACAATATTTAGAGGTTAGATTCCCACTTTTTTGCTGCTTAAACTGCTCGATCGACCATTTATGCTGAGGGAAATGGTAGCATAGATTCTGATACTTATAACGATAGGGATTTTCATTAATAACAACATTATTGATATGAAAAACTGCACCTTTATTTAATAACTTTTCTTGTGCTTGTATCCAAGAAATAATCGCATGATTGCCAGTTCTTCTCAAACCAGCAATCCGAATTTCTTTTTGATTAATATTTTTTGACCAAATATTTTTTTGGGTAACACTTCTATATATATCTTCTAATTCATTTTCAATTTTTTGCTTTAATTTATAAATAGCAAAACTAGGATTTTTAGCAATCTTATTAGCAAAAGATGGTAAAGACATAAAATATCTAAAATTGTGGATTTATTAATGTAGTATAAAAAAAATATAGCAAAATTAAATTATAAGCTCAGTAATTTGATAGAATCAGTTATCCTATTCTCTTTCAAGATTATAAAAAACGCAATATTTACCTGTTTCTGAATTATGAAAAGAAGAGAAATAATTAAAAATATTAGTATTAGTGCAGGAACTACTGCGGTTTTAGCTTCCTGCGGTCAAACTAGTAATAGTCCTAATGTTCAAACCAATGAATTACCCAATTTAAGATGGCGGATGGTAACTAGTTGGCCGAAATCTTTAGACACAATTTTTGGTGGAGCGCAAATAATCTGCGCTCGCGTTAGAGCCTTGACTGGGGGACGTTTTGATATTGAGCCTTATGCTGCTGGGGAAATTGTGCCTGGCTTGGAAGTTTTAGATGCGGTACAAAATGGCACTGTAGAATGCGGTCATACCGCTAGTTACTATTATGTGGGTAAAAATCCTGCTCTAGCTTTTGGTACTAGTGTACCTTTTGGACTGACTGCCCAACAGCAAAATGCTTGGTATTATTATGGCGGTGGGTTGGAGATTATGCATGAACTCTATGGAGATTTTAATATTATTAGTTTTCCTGCGGGTAATAGTGGGACGCAAATGGGAGGCTGGTTTAAGCGAGAGGTAAATTCTCCGAGTGACCTTAATGGTTTAAAAATGCGTATTCCTGGTCTGGGTGGTCAAGTAATGGCTCGTTTGGGCGTAAATGTCCAAGTTTTACCAGGAGGAGAAGTATATTTGGCTTTAGACCGCGGTGCGATCGACGCAGCGGAATGGGTAGGCCCTTATGACGATCGAAAACTTGGTTTAAATAAAGCAGCTTCTTTTTATTATTATCCTGGTTGGTGGGAACCTGGTTCTACTTTTGAACTCCAAATTAATAAATCTGAATGGGAAAAACTACCAGAACAATATCAAGAAGTATTAAAAACCGCAGCGATGGAAGCTAACCTGAGTATGATTTCTAAGTACGATGCTTTAAATGGCAAGGCTTTACAAGAGCTTATTGCTGGAGGCACTAAATTACTTCCTTACTCCCCAGAAATTTTACAAGCAGCCCAAACCGAAGCTTTTGCCAAATACGAAGAGGATGCTAGTAAAGATGCTGAGTTTAAAAAAGTATACGAACAATGGAATCAGTTTCGTCAAGAAATTTCTCAATGGAACAAAATTAATGAATTAAGTTTTAATGCTTTTGTTTCCCAGCAGTAGAGACTAGACGCATACATTATCGATTGAATAAAGCTTAGTTTTATGGTTGTTGGGTTTCATCTCGTCTAACCCTACCTATTCTCTATAGCGTTACGTTTTTAAGTTAGGACATAAATAGGGTTTGCTGAATAATTGAGAAACACTGACATGAACTGGGTTTGCTAGCTAAAAAAGTTGATTCAAATACCAGAAAAATAGGTAAAATACATCAAAATCCTTGCATTTAATCAGAGCGGTGTATCGAAAAGTAGAAAAATCGATTAACTCATGTGACAACTTTGAGTTAGAAGGAAGGTTGGCAGAAGACAACCGTTGGGTGCTGATGGCGAAACTGATACCATGGTCAGAGTTTGAATCCGAATATGCAAGTCTTTTTTCCGAAGAGATGGGCGCACCAGCTAAAACATTTAGGATGGCATTAGGGTCATTAATTATTAAAGAAAAGTTAGGAACAAGCGACACTGAAACAGTAGAGCAGATCAAAGAAAACCCATACCTACAGTATTTTATCGGATTATCATCTTATAGTAATGAGACACCATTCGACCCGTCGATGTTATCTTTGTTTAGGCAACGAATAGGAATGGAGTTCGTCAATAAAATAAATCAATCAATGGTGAGAAAAAATGAAGAAAAGACTTCATCGTCACCAAAAAAAAAAGGAAAGAAGAAAAAGTTAAAGTAAGCAACAGAGGGAAATTAGTCATAGATGCAAGCTGTTGTCCATCAGACATAGCATATCCCACAGACTTAAACTTATTGAATCAAGCGAGAATCCTGACAGAAAAAATTATAGATAAACTATATAAACCCCTGAGAACCAAGTTAAAAAGCAAACCAAAAACTTATCGTCAACTGGCTCGAAAGAGTTATCTAAAAATTGCCAAGCAAAGAAAACCAAAGAAGAAAGCAAGAGCGGGGGCAATCAAACAACAATTACAATATATCAAAAGAAACTTATTGCACATTGAAAAGTTATTAACTCAGGGAGGTTCGCTTGCGCGTTTGAGTAGATTTGAGTACAAAAACTTATTGGTGGTAGCAGAAGTTTATCGCCAACAATTGTGGATGTACGAACATAAAACTAATAGAATTGAAGATAGAATTGTCAGCATCAATCAACCTCATATCCGTCCTATAGTCAGGGGGAAAGCAGGTTCATCAGTAGAATTCGGAGCCAAAATTGTCGCTAGTTGTGTAGATGGTTATGTTTTTTTAGACTATTTAAGTTGGGACAATTTTAATGAATCAAATTATTTCATAGAACAAGTAGAATTCTTTAGGGAAAAAACAGGATATTACCCCTCGTCAGTTCATGTAGATAAAATTTATCGTACCAGAAAGAACCGAGCTTTGTGTCGAGAAAAAGGAATTAGAATGAGCGGAGTTCCTTTAGGAAGACCTCCCAAAAATATCAGTGACAAAACTAAGAAACAAGCGCAAGAGGATGAAAGAATTCGTAATGCTATTGAAGGCAAATTTGGGCAAGGTAAGCGAAGATTTAGTCTCAATAAAATCATGACCAAACTCCCCTCAACTAGTGCTACAACTATTGCTATTATCTTTTTGGTTATGAATCTTTCCACTCTCTTAAAAGAGTTTTTGTCTCTATTTTTTGTCGAAAACCTCTGGAAGGGGTTTATGATTAATTTAAATTATGAGTTTGATGTTTATTCATAATTTTTGGATATATCCTGTGGCTGATTGAATAAATCGCCAAAAGAACTAATGTTTTACTCAAACTTTTTCAGTAAACCCTAAATAAATTTACTCGCACTTCTATTTGCTAAAAAGCTACTCGCTACTTCGTCCTTAAATGTCCTAACCTTATTTTGTAAGATTAATAGTTATTTAAGTACTGCTACTTGGGTAGATTTTTGAAAATTATCACGCTTTCCTTTCATAACCATTTTTACTCCAGTGGCAGGTGCTAGAGTAAGACCTCTTCTTTTGGGTTTTTCAGGAGCAGTATTAGCTAAAGTTAACTCATAATTAGACAAAATCGTGGCAATAACTAACTTCATTTCAAACTGTGCTAGAGCATCTCCAATGCAGCGTCTCGCTCCTCCACCAAAGGGAATAAATTCATAGGGAGATAATTGTTTTTCTAAAAAACGTTCTGGCTTAAATTGTTTATGGTTAGGATAGATATCTTCTCTTTGATGGATGAGATACATACAACCAGCTACCAGAGTTCCTGGTTTGAGATGATATCCCATCAATTCAACAGGTTTTTCGACTTTTCTACTGAAAGTTAACATCGCCACAGGATAAATACGTAAGCTTTCGGAGCAAACTGCGGTGAGATAAGGTAGTTTAGCTATCTCAACAGGATTAGCATTGGGGTCTAAATTGGATAACTCCTGCAATAATTTCTCGCCGACTTCTGGTAAATAATGTGTCCAATATAAAGCCCAAGCCATGGCAGTTGCAGTGGTTTCGTGACCAGCAAACAGGAGGGTCAATAATTCATCTCGTAATTCGCGATCGCTCAGATAATTGCCGTTTTCATCCGTTGCCGACATCAACAAGGAAAGAATATCAGTGCGCTGCGGATCTGGGTTAGCACGACGATCGCTTATCTCAGCATATAGTAATTCATCAATTTGTTGACGAAGTCGAATAAACTTACCCCAGGGACTCCATGCCCCAAGATCTCGTTGTAAAAAAGGAAAAAAGATAACTGAAGCGTCAATAGGAGAACGAAAAAGATCTAACCAACTAGTTAATAATTGCTTGAGTTGTTTATATCGCTCCCCTTCATACAAGCCAAATACTGCTTCAATAATGACTTGGAGAGAGATATTTTGCATCTGGGAACGAGCAATAAAATTGCTACCTTGGGGTATGGCATCAAATACTTTATGAGTAAGTTTAATAATTAACTCACCATAGGCTTGCATCCGTTCTCCATGAAAAGGAGGCATTAGCAATTGACGGCGTTTCTTGTGGCGATCGCCTTCTAGCATAATTACAGAGGCATCCCCAAATAATAACGATAGTGTTTTATTAAGTTCTCCTGGTACGCTAAATTCTTGGCGATCGTGGGTAAAAATTTGCTGCAATGCTTGGGGGTGGTTGACAAAAACAAGATCTTCCTTGCTGATATTAACTTTAGCGACGAATATATCTTGATGGCGTTTGACAGCCTTTTCCATATAGGCGATCGGGTCTATTATCCATTGGAGTTTTTGAATAAAAGAACCCGCTTGAGAAGCTGAAGGTATATTTGAATGAGTAACCATATTAACTAAATGCTATTTTATTGGGGTTAACATGAGCGTCCGACAAATTTATACTATTTCTCGTAAATAGCTAGAGACATGGAGTGATGGCAGGGATTGGGGATTGGGGATTAGGGAAGATAAGGGTTGTGAGTTTTTTATTTAATATACGAGGAGATTTTATCTCTCCTGTTACTTTTGAGAAATGGTATTAGATCCTTAATATAGCGTTTCTCGGACTCATGAGGTACACCTAACACCCGCAGACTGCGGACTGCCTCAAAACCAAAAACTCTGTA
Organism: Xenococcaceae cyanobacterium; assembly: GCA_051439545.1. Taxonomy (GTDB): domain Bacteria; phylum Cyanobacteriota; class Cyanobacteriia; order Cyanobacteriales; family Xenococcaceae; genus JASJDJ01. Next base: position 39,910 of record JBFRWK010000205.1, read on the forward strand.
CCTCAGGCTTTATGAGAACTGCTATATATAGAGAGAAACAATTTGTTTTGTGAAAGTTTAGATCGCAGACTACTTACTAATTGCTACTTACTAATAGCATCTCGCATATAATTACCCCATAAGGATGCTGCTTGTGCGCTACTCCCCCAAGTAGGGGAATTATCATCGTTACCCAACCAGATACCCGTTACTATTTCTTTTTTGGGAATGTAACCAATAAACCAAAGATCGACATTGTTATCGGTTGTGCCTGTTTTGCCTGCTTCTCCTTTCCCAATGCGAGCAGCTTTTCCCGTACCATCATCGATTACTTTACGCATCATTTTCGTCATTCTATCCGCAACCTTTGAAGATATTACTTGAAGCTGATTTTCGCTGTCATTCTCAAAAGAATAAATTTCTCGGCAGGTTTCGCGGTTATCGGGTTCGATACAGTCACTACCATCTAAAATACGATTAATTGCATGAGGACGAGACCAAATCCCCTCATTTGCCAGAGCAGCGTAAGCTCCTGTAATCTCTAATACAGTGACTTCACTTTCGCCAATAACTAAGCCAGGGGAAGCAGTTAAAGGAGATTTAATCCCCAAGTTTTTAGCCGTATCGATTACTCTATTTAAACCTGCATCTTGAGCTACACGGAAAGCCGTGGCATTTTCCGATTGTGCCAAACCACGATACATATCGATATCTCCACTACTCCGCTCGCAGCCTCTATAATTTTGTCCTTGCCAAGATATAGGAGCGCAAGAATATTCTTTATCGGGATCGATACCTCGATTAATTGCTGCGGTATAGGCAAAAACTTTAAAAGTCGAGCCTGGTTGTCTTTTAGCTTGAGTAGCACGATTGAATTGACTCTGATTATAATCTACACCACCTACCAGAGCCATAATTTCTCCTGTTTCCGTATCCAGGGTAACTATTGCTCCTTGAGAATAGCCAAAACGAGAACCATTACTAGCCACAGAATCTTTTAAAGCTAATTCAGCCTTTTTTTGCATAGATATGTCTAAGCTAGTTTCAATAATAAAATTACCTTCTTTAGCTACTTCGCTACCTAACAAAGCTTGTAGCTCGTTAATAACATAACTATAAAAATAAGGTGCGATCGCCTGGGAAATAATTCTCCGAGCATTATCACTTACTTCAATCCGCGATCTTCTGGCTCGATCTGCTTCTGCTTCGGAGATCATCCCCAACTGTTCCATCCGATTAAGCACGCGGTTACGCAACTTGACCGAAGTTTCATAGTCTTTAACTGGATTATAGAGATTGGGTGCGGGTAAGGCAGCCACCAAAGTTGCAGCCTCAGACAGAGTTAGATCGGCAGCAGATTTTTCAAAATAGAATTGGGCAGCATCTTCAAAACCATAAAGTCCCACACCAAGATAGACACGATTGAGATAAGTTTTAAGGATTTGATTTTTACTATAAAATGTCTCTAATTTTAGGGCTACGAGCATTTCTCTAATTTTTCTTCCCGCAGTATTTTGTCTGCCTACTTCGGGAAAGAGGCTGCGAGCCAATTGTTGTGTAATGGTACTTGCCCCCTGTTTTAACTCCGAAGAACGAAGATTGATTAAGACTGCTCTGGCAATACCATAGGGGTCTACCCCTAAATGCCAATAGAAACGACTATCTTCTGAAGCAATTAGGGCTTTGGGTAGATAGGAAGAAAAGTCAGAGAGATTTTGGAGTTCGCGATGAGTATTTTTGGCGATGGGATTAATCGGGGTTTCACCATCGCGAGCATAAACCACTACAGGTCTACTAGACTCTTTAGGCAAAGGATATACAGGAACTTTGGCCCAAACCAGGGAAATCCATAAGACAAAAAAACCAAGTATTCCGCTAGTACTGTAAAGAGCATAACGAACCAGATACAACCACCAAGGAGGAAGATTATAGTATTCTACGGTTACACCTCCATCTAGTTCTGGAGGGCCTAAAGTAAAAGTATCGCCGTGATAGAGAGAAAATGATTTAAAACGGCGTTTGCCTCGATAAATACCATTAGTCGATTGTTCGTCCTTGACTATAAAAGAACGAATATTTTTTTTATTTCTGGAGAGAGATAAGTGAGTTTGACTGACAACTGGATTACGAATTTTAATGTCGCAGCGAGAACTTCTGCCTATAGTGTAGCGATCGCCTAGTAAAGGATATATTTCTGGTTCAGAATTATCATTCTCGATTATTTTTAGTTGAGCTACTTTAGTTTCTGGTTTCAGACGAAGAGACTCAAAATTGACCTTGGCTTGAATATTTTCAACTGCCTGAGTAATTATTTTGCTTAGAGGAGAGTTATTAGTTGCCATAGATTTTAACTAACATTCAACAGTTGCCATTGCTAAGCGTCGAAGACAAAAGTAGAGTTACTAGCTTAGGTTTTTGAGTCAAGTGATAGGTCTCAACGATCGAGCATTTGTCCAATGTTTTAAGTAATAGGAATAATTAAAACCTATTGTAGCAATCTGAATCTGGCGATAATTTTTTTTGAGCACAAAAAAAATTGTAGAGACGTAGCTCGATCTCCCGATACATCTCTACAAGAAAAAATTATAAGGCTTGTTCTACTTCGGCAATTTCAGGAATTTTTTCCCGTAAACGGCGTTCTATGCCCATTTTTAGGGTCATAGTCGAGCTAGGACAAGAACCACAAGCCCCTTGTAATCTTAATTTGACGATTGGCCCATCAATTTCTACCAGTTCGACATTGCCACCGTCAGCCATCAGATAGGGACGGAGTTCATCTAAAACAGTTTCTACATTATCTTGAGTCAATGCTAAAGCCATAGTTTATTTTCCTTATATGTAAATTAATGGGTTTAACAATATCAATCCTAACGTTTACAAGTTTACCAATACAGAAAATATCTTCGGATGTTGTCAAAAAAAAAAGAAAGTACTCATTAATAAAGAGCGGAGTGGCATAATTTTAATGCTCGGGAGATTCTACAGCAGCAGGTTCTAGTAAACTCAAAATAGTTCCATCAGGACTACGCACAGCAGCTACTTTACCGAACGAAGGTTCTCTAATTCTGCCTTGAAGCTCTGCTCCCATTTGCTCTAACCGATTGACGGCTTCATGAACATCCTCAACATGGAAGCTCAAAATTGGTGAACCTCCAGATTGTCCGTCTTCAGGAGCAGAATGAAAGGCTAAAATAGTGCCGTCTGCATCTAATTCTGCCCATCCAGGACTAGACATTTTCACTTCTAATCCTAATCCCTCACTATAAAACTTAACCGCAGAGGGAATATCTTTGACCATGAGCATTATATGCTTGAATTTGGCAGTCATAAACTTTTTCTGATTATTTATGTAAATTTATGTTTCATTTTTAGTATACAAATACTGACCGTTCTTCGCTTTTCAAAAATGCTGACAAGCAGCATTCCGCAGTCAATTTTCGTTCTTTAATTCATCTCGATCGCCAAGGGGATTTTAAGTTTTTTTTCTCTGGATATTTTTGGTAAACACAACGAGATAGACTTTCAAACAGTAAATAAAACTCATCCAATGTCGTCAACACAACTAGATGCTGCTTCCGCTAGGCAGAAACTCAAACCAGATTGGGCAGGAGAAGATATTTTGTCTCACTTCGTTAATCTTCTCATTAAAACTCCACCTATCTATCGCCTGATGAAACAGCAAGCAAGACGGGTGTTAATTAAAACTGCGGAGAAAAATGGGATTCCCTGGCGCAAAAAATATCAAGAATTAGAAAAATCAACTATTAAAACCTTATTACCCTCTATTACTAATCCCGAGCTAGTTTATCCCGATTATTATCGCGTACCTTTCCATGCTTACGATCGAGGTAATCTTTGCTGGCAAGCAGCTTTTGAAGCCGAATCTGCTACTTATTCTATGGGATTGAGAGTCTGGAAACAGGAAAAAATCACCTGGCAAGAAGCTCACACTCGCTTACGCCAAAGTTTTCATCAAATTCTGGCAGAATATACTCCCGATAGGGTAACAGATCTTCTCGATCTTGGTTGTTCTGTAGGCATCTCTACTTTAGCTCTCCATCGCTACTACAGTCAGAGACAAAATACCCCCGTGCGTACTATTGGTTTGGATTTGTCACCTCATATGTTGGCCGTAGCCAAAACTAGAGATAAACAGCAAGAAATAGATCGATGGCTTCATGCTAAAGCTGAAGAAACCAAATTACCCGATAATACTTTCGACCTGGTTACGCTTCAGTTTTTAATTCATGAATTACCCCGTCAAGCCAGCATTGCCATATTCCGCGAAGTCCTGAGAATATTAAAACCTAATGGGGTAATAGCGATCGTCGATAATAATCCTGCTTCTCCAGTTATCCAAAACCTACCTCCAGCTTTGTTCGTTTTAATGAAAAGCACCGAACCTTGGAGTGATGATTATTATACTTTTGATGTGGAAGCTGCCCTCTCTCAAGTTGGTTTCGATTATAAAACAACTGTACCTAGCGATCCCCGCCACCGCACAATTATTGCAGTCAAATCAAATAGTAAGTAACTAAAAATTAGTAACTAAAAATTAGCCAAAATTTAACTAAACATCGAGCGATTTTGGCTTTGTTTAATCTCGATCGTGTTTGATTCATATTAGTTCATTTAACTTAATTTACCGCAGAGTTTCTTTTACGAGAAATTGCAAATTTGGTATTAAATACCTAAGAACAGGTTAACCTCAAATTGATAAGCCATTAATTTGCGCTTAACTTTAAATAAAAATATCAACAATGATGGCACTCATGCTCGAATCTGCCTTAATGAGTTGGATATAGCAGTAGTGTATCTATAGTAATAGCAGAATACCTGGGGGTAAAGTATATGAGTAAAAAAAAAGAAGAAAACACCCGTAATGTGGCAATTGTAGGTCCTTATTCTAGTGGGAAAACTACTTTGCTTGAAAGTTTTCTTTCTGTGACTGGTGCAATTAATCGTAAGGGAAATATTAAAGACCGTAACACCGTTGGCGATAGTGCGGTAGAAGCTCGCGATCGCCAAATGAGTGTAGAAGTTTCAGTAGCTACTACCCAGTATGAAGATATTAAACTGACTTTTCTCGACTGCCCTGGCTCAATTGAATTTGCTCAAGAAACTTATAATGCTTTAGTTGGTGCAGGAGCAGCTATAGTAGTCTGCGAACCAATAATTGAGAAAGTTCTTACTCTTGCTCCTTTATTTAAATTTTTAGATGATTGGGAAATTCCTCATTTAGTTTTTATTAATAAGATCGATCGCTGTCAAGACAATTACATGGATATTCTCCGTGCTTTAAAAGAAGTCTCCAGTCGTCCCTTAGTCCCCCAGCAATATCCCATTCGGCAAAAATATGAATATATAGGTTATATCGATTTAATTACCGAACAAGCCTATCAATATCATCCTGGTAGCCCTGCCGATCCCGTCCCCTTACCTGAAAGTTTGGCAGAAGAAGAACAGGCTGCAAGAACAGAAATGTTAGAAACCCTTGCTGACTTTGACGACCACCTCTTAGAAGAACTAATAGAAGAAATAAACCCATCTCAAGAAGAAATACTCAAAGACTTAAAAAAAGATCTTAGTGCCGATCTAATCGTTCCTGTTTTTTTTGGGATGGCAGAGCAAGATTACGGAGTACGCCCTTTAATAGATGCCCTGATCAAAGAAGTCCCTGCTCCTAATGTCACTGCTCAACGCCGAGGACTAAAATTAGACACCGAAGATGAAACTATTATTCAAGTCCTCAAAACCTATTTTACGCCTCAAGGCGGACAAATCTCTCTAGCTAGGGTATGGCTCGGAGAGCTTAAAGAAGGCATGGTTCTAAACGGTACTCGCGTAGGCGGTATTTATCGTTTAAGGGGACAACAACAAGAACAGATTACTAATGCCTCTGTGGGGGAAATTATAGCTATTAGTAAGATGGAAGGAGTCCATACAGGAGATACTCTAACTAGTGCAAAGAGAAAAACCCAAGAATTACCAAGAGCGCAGCAGCTAAAACCCGTCTATGCTCTGGCGATCGCCGCAGAAAACCGTCAAGATGAAGTCAAATTAAGCACCGCCCTTACTAAACTCCTAGAAGAAGACCCCTCTCTGTATTGGGAACAACATGGCGATACTCAGGAAATTATGCTCTGGGGACAGGGAGAAATTCACCTCCAAGTGGCTCTAGCCCGTCTAAATCGTAAGTATAGCTTGCCAATGAAAACTCGTTTACCCCAAGTAGCTTATAAAGAAACTATCCGCCAAAGCTTTACTGCTCATGGACGTTATAAACATCAAAGTGGAGGACATGGTGCTTTTGGTGATGTTTATCTCGAAATTAAACCAAGAGCGCGGGGTGAAGGTTTCCAATTTCAGGACACTATTGTAGGTGGTGTTGTGCCAAAACAATATATCCCTGGAGTAGAAATGGGAGTAAAAGAATATTTAAACCACGGTCCTTTGGGCTTCCCCGTGGTAGATATAGATGTTACCCTAAAAGATGGTTCTCATCACTCCGTAGATAGTTCCGAACAAGCTTTTAAACAAGCTGCCCGTATTGCCATGACAGAAGGTATGCCCAAATGCGAACCTACTTTGTTAGAGCCAATTCTCCAAATTGAAGTATCTACGCCCAATGAATTTACATCTAAGGCATTGCAATTAATAATCGGTCGTCGCGGTCAAATTTTAGGCTACGAAATGATCTCTGATTGGAAAAATTGGGATAAAATTTCGGCATATCTACCCCAAGCAGAAATGCACAACTTTATTATCGAATTACGTTCTCTTACCTTAGGTGTAGGTTTCTTTGACTGGAAATACGATCGTTTACAAGAAGTTCCCACCAAGCTAGTAGAAAGTACCCTCGCAGCGACAACTACAAGTTAAGCAAAAGCTAAAGTAAAATCTCAAGCATTAAGCATTTACCTCGATAAATGTTTAATGCTTAACAATCGATAGTAAAGCAGCAAGTCTAGATTAAAATGTAACTAAGCTGAATTAATTAGTAACAGCTTGGGGAAAAGGTAATGCAAACAGTAAAGCTAAATCAAAAAGAGATCGATCGATTGACTAGAGATGATGTAGCTGACTTAGCTCGTCGTCTAGAACAGGATGACTATAAAAATCCCTTTGAGGGTTTAAAAGATTGGCATTTACTCAGAGCGATCGCTTTTCGCCGTAGAGAACTAGTCGAGCCTTATCTGTACTTGTTAGATATTGAAACTTACGACGAATCGTAATTGAAGTTTGAGAACTCGATCTAACAATTATCTTTGATTAAAAGAAGAAAATTATCAAGTTTTTAAAAAGTCGATGGCGAGTTCTACACTTCTAAAATTTAACCTTATCTTTGGGTAGGGCGTTGGCAAGTAATGAAGAATAGTTCTTAGTTTGTCAGGAGTTGATAAACTATAATGGCAGCACGTTAAGATTTTTTACAAAATCCCTATTTCACCTTGTTTACTCTAATTGCCAAACTAAGAGAAATAATTGCTCACTGGTGGTCAGAATTTACCCTCCAGACTAGACTTCTGGCTGCTGCTACTTTAATGGTTTCTCTAGTGATGAGTGGTTTGACCTTTTGGGCAGTCAATACCATCCAAGAAGACGCGAGACTGCACGATACCCGTTTCGGTAGTGATTTAGGTTTACTCTTAGCAGCCAATGCTGCCCCTCTAGTAGCAGAAGAAGATTGGTCTAGTTTAGCTAGCTTTTCTAATCGTTTTTTCCGTAGTACCGCCAGTGTTCGCTATCTAATTTATGCAGATGCAGAAGGAAATATTTTTTTCGGGATTCCTTACTCTCAAGCGGAAGGTAAAAATTCTCTGACGATCGAAAGACATATTCAACTACCAGATAATTATGTTCCCGATAGCGATTTACCTTTTATTCGTCAACATCTAACTCTCAACGGCGAAGTAACTGATGTTTTTGTTCCCCTACACCATCAAGGTAAGTATTTAGGAGTACTAGCCGTGGGAATTAATCCCAATCCTACGGTAATTGTTTCTTCTAACCTCACTAGAGATGTTACCTTGGCTGTATTTATCTCTATTTGGGCAATGGTTATTTTAGGCAATGTGTTTAATGCTTTGATGATTACCAGACCTATTAAGGAGTTAGTAGTAGGGGTAAAAAATATTGCTGCGAAAAACTTCAAACAACGTATAGACTTGCCGTTAAGAGGCGAATTAGGAGAATTAATTGCTAGTTTTAATGAAATGGCAGAACGCCTAGAACATTATGAAGAACAAAATATAGAAGAACTAACCGCAGAAAAAGCCAAGCTAGAAACTTTGGTGTCAACTATTGTCGATGGTGCAGTTTTGCTCGATACAGATCTGCGGATAATTTTAGTTAATTCGACAGCAAGACAAATGTTTGGTTGGCAAGGCAAAAATATTGTTGGGGAAAAGGTACTCCATTATTTGCCCCCAGAATTAACTATCAAACTGACTAAACCACTTTATCAAATTGTAAATAATCGGCTAGAACCTAGAGCGGAAGATAAGATAGCAAAAACAGAATCAGATACTCAAGCACATTTGCTAGATCCAGAAACCGAGTTGAGTGTGGGAGATGAATTTCGGATCACTTTAAATCAATCTACTAAAAGAACAGTACGTATTTTGCTGACTCAGGTTTTAGAGCAATATCATCATAATGTTAAAGGCATTGCCATGACAGTGCAGGATATTACCCGTGAAGTAGAACTAAATGAAGCAAAAAGCCAATTTATTAGTAATGTTTCCCATGAGTTAAGAACACCCCTATTTAACATCAAGTCTTTTATTGAAACTTTGTTTGAATATGGAGAAGATTTAAATGAAGTACAACGAAGAGAATTTTTAGAAACTGCCAATCACGAAACAGATAGATTGACTCGTTTAGTTAATGATGTTTTAGATCTATCTCGTTTAGAATCTGCTCGTGCTTATAACTTTTGTAGTGTAGATTTGACTCAACTAATCGAACAAACTCTTAGAACTTATCAACTTAATGCAAAAGATAAACAGATCGAGCTTGTACAGGAGATAGAATCGAATTTACCAGCAATTCGGGGACATTACGATCTATTATTGCAGGTAATCACTAACTTAGTTGGTAACGCTTTAAAATTTACTCTTCCTGGCGGTAAGGTAACGATTAAAGCTTATAAAGTTAAATCCGATCCTCAATTTGAAGTGCAAGTTCCTTCAGTAAGAGTAGAAGTAGCAGATACTGGTATTGGTATTGCGGAAGAAGATCAAAAAGCAATCTTCGATCGCTTTTTCCGTGTGGAAAACCGAGTGCATACTTTAGAAGGAACGGGTTTAGGTTTGTCGATCGTCAAAAATATTATCGATATCCACAATAGTCAAATTCATTTACGTAGCGAGGTTGGTGTCGGTACTACTTTCTGGTTCGATTTACAAGTTTATCAAAAAGATCTTGATTTTTCTGCTTTAGAAACATCAGCAGAAACTAAATCTACTTCAACTCCATCAGAATAGCCAAACATAAATTAAATGCTATGAATAATTCTCAGCCAAATACATTGTCATCTCTTTCTTTCCCCGAAGCGATCGAGGCTACCCAATCTATTATGAGTCAAATCCGCTCGGGACAAATAAATGAAGCAGAAATAGAAACTAAAATTACTTCTTTGGTTAGTAGTAAACAAGGCGCGAGAGGCTTTTTTGTTGCTTATTTAACTAGCGATCTTTCTTTAGCAGATAATCCTTCTGTGGGTATAATTAATGGGCTTAAATCCGCTCCCGATCTGGTAGGAGAATTACTGGTAAAAAATGTGGCAATGTCTACAGCTATGGCAATTACTCATAGACGCAACCAGGATGAAGCAACTGCCAAAAGTTCGGATCGGGTTGCAGATCGCAGTATAAATTTAATTAAAAAATTGGATTTAGATTCGATCGCAGCAGAATTAACTAAATTGCAAACAACTTTGACTCAGGGAAAAGGCAGCTATCAACAATTTTTAGAACAATGGGGTTATGATGCAGAACAAAAAGATATGATTGAGAAAAAAATTGCTCAAATTAATAATTAAATACTTTTTAGTTCTCTTCTGCTCCCCCTGTTTCCCCTGCCTGCGGTAAAGTACACGGGTTTATTGTGCATCGGGTACTTATTTTTGCGTCGATGTATGGAGAAAAAAGAAAAACCCGCTATAGTAGTTGCTACAGGGGCTTTCGGGTTGTAAATAGTATTTTTGTATGGAGGAAGTTCAGATATACAAAATCAAACTATCAAGAACTAAAAGCCTTGCTGTGCAAGACTTTTAATGACTAGTTTCTAACAGTTTTACATCGCAGGTTCGGTAGAGCCGTTAATTGTTGCTTTGGTCATTTTTTTTCTGAGGCGGGAAGCACCCCATAATCCTCCCACAGCAAAGAGTCCTAGAGTAGGAGAAAACTCGAAGGGGACGGAAGAAGGACCACCAACTCCTCCTTCGCTAGTGGCTACACTAGCGGACAAATTACCAATAAAAACGCCACTATCAAAGATAGAGTCATTAGTGTCACCAACAACAATTTTTAGTGAATGAGTAGTTAGGTTAGGATCTAATAGACCTTTTACTTGAAGACTGTTGGAAATGCCATCATATTCAAGAGGATAGTTTGAAGAAGCATTATCGTTAAAATTACTGGCATTAGCCCCTGTAACAAAGGAAACTAAGCTGCCATCAGGGAAAACAGCATAGTTTTGACCGTCTACGATAAAGGCAAATGCGTCAGTTACACTCTGGTCAGGAAATTCATCGCTACCAAAAACAAAGTTGGCAGTGATTGCATTAAAGCTAGGATCGTTAACTGTAAAATCAAACTCCAACGAGTTGACATCGTTAGTTCCTGTACCAGCAATAGCAGTTAAATCTGCATCCGAACCAGTTCCAGGGGCAGCAACTCCTACACTACCGTGGTCAAATGAAGCATCAGTATTAGTCGAAGGCAGGTTGGCAACACCACTAGTCAAAAAGATACCATCGGGATTGCTAATATTGGGTCCAGAACCTGAAGATGATAAATTAAAGTTTGTATAAGTTGCTGATTGAGCCGTATTGGGATCGGTTCCATCCCCTACTCTCCCAACAAAATTTACCGTGCCATCAACAATGTCGATCCCATTATTAGGGCCTAAAAGAGCAGCTGGGAGCAAGGTATTCGGGTCATCAGTTCCCTCAATCAGATCGAAAGTTAATGCTTGAGTTGCTTGCCCTGAATTTAAAACTCCGAATGTGGCAAAACCTACAGCAACTAATAATTTCTTCATTTAGATTTCCTCAAAAGATATAAGTACAGTGCTACCAAATTTAAAAAAGAAGTAATAAGGAGCAGAAGTTATTTTGAGCTTCCTTTTTACTTAAAATTCACTTCTACAAAAAGTAGAATTGATTACAAACATTTTTAATTTGATATTCACTTACTCGACAAATATCCGATCGATATTTATATTCGTCCAGGGAAATAATACTTAAATTTAAAGTACTTAAATTTGATTTGTTTGTATTATCAACTAAGTAAAATTATCAGTAAGCTGTTCGGCATTTAAATTTGGTATAATATCGAGTTAGGATAATCACAACTTCATTTAAAACTGCAATTTCTTCAAGCTCAGTAGAGCAGCTTAATTTAATTATTCATCCTACATTCATCTTGTATTTGTGGAAAGGAGACTCTCGGCTATGCCGACGAGAGGAATTTCCACGCCTCTAATTATTGGGTTTACAGTTGATGTGGTAAAATGTAAGGCATGACTCAGCGTGCCTACAAATACCGATGCTTTCCAACTGCCGAACAAGAAAACCTCTTGCGACGGACAATGGGATGTGTACGCTTGGTCTATAACAAAGCTTTGGCTACTAGAATTAAAGCCTGGTATGAAAAGCAAGAACGAGTTGGCTATAAAGAAACCTCTAGTCTTCTGACGGAATGGAAAAAAACCGAGGAATTGGATTTTCTCAATGAAGTTAGCAGTGTCCCTTTGCAGCAATGTCTTAGACATCTGCAAAAAGCCTTTGCTAACTTTTGGGATAAACGTGCCAAGTATCCAAGGTTTAAAGCCAAGCGTAATGGTGGCTCGGCTGAATTTACCAAATCGGCTTTTAAGTACCGAGATGGTAAGCTGTGGCTGGCTAAATGCACAGAACCACTGAACCTAGTCTGGTCTAGACATATTCCCGAAGGTTGCCAACCATCTACCGTTACAATTAAACTCGACCCTAGTGGACGCTGGTTTGTCTCTTTGTTGATTGATGACTATACCATTGAGGTATTGCCCCCAACTAAGAAACAAGTTGGTATTGACGCTGGCGTAACGAGTTTGATTAGTACCAGCGATGGGGAGAAGATAACCAATCCCAAGCATTTTAATCGGCTGTACAAGAAGCTCAAGAGTGCGCAGAAGAAACTGAGTCGGAAAACCAAAGGCTCTAAGAACCAAGATCGCGCACGACTTAAGGTAGCCAGAATACACGCCAAAATTAAAGATGCTCGTACCGACTTTCTCCATAAGTTGACAACCGATTTGGTTAGAAATAATAGCTTGATTGCTATTGAAGACCTGGCAGTTAGAAACATGGTCAAAAACCACAAGCTTGCTCGGTCTATATCCGATGCTGCTTGGGGTGAAATGCGAGCGCAACTGGAATATAAGTGTGAATGGTACGGGCGAAAACTGGTCAAGATTGACCGATTTTTTCCAAGCAGTAAGCGATGTAACCATTGTGGGTTTGTAGTTGAAAAAATGCCTTTGGACATCCGTACTTGGGATTGCCCTAGTTGCGGGACTAGAGATCTTGATAGAGACATCAACGCTGGAAAAAATATTTTGGCTGCGGGACTCGCAGTGACTGTCTGTGGAGCGAACCTAAGACCTGATAGACATGGTTCTAAAGGGCAGTTGCAAAAAACCCGTAAGGGAAGGAAACAGAAACCTAAATCGTGAGGTTTGGGAATCCCGCGTCTCTGGCGCGGGAGGATGTCAACCGAACTAGATCTAAAGCTTATTGATGCAAATAAACCCGTAAATAATTTTGTCTAGGTACTTATGCCAGGCCTACTTCTTCATTAACGCTTACGCAACCATCTAGATGCCACTACACCTAAAGCAGCACCTACCAAAGGATTGCTGAGGAATTTAATTAATGCAGGTTGGTCTGCCATAACTTCTTGGAAGATATCGGGGTGAGAATGATAAGCAAAGCTAGCTAATTTACTGACATCATCTGCATTCATACGGCTAGCATGATGAGTTGATAAGCTAAGTTGCTTTTCTAAATCTTTTTCGCTTAATCCTCTTTTTTTGAGGTGTTTAAAGAATTCTCTGGCTACATCATCTCGTTCATTCGGTTTTATTTGAGCGATCGCTTTTTGCAATTCTGGTTCCATTTGTTGTGGGGAAACATTATCATGATGGAACGCACGACTAAATAAACCGTGTCTTTCTTCTCTGCTAGAACGATTGGCAAAATCATCAAAGTTATCGTAATTTTCTTCTAAAGATGAATCATCTAAAGATTCTACATTACCACCTGCTAAATCGTTCATTATTTGTCTTTTATATCGATCGCTACTAGACATGATTTTTTTCTCCTGAATTAATATTATGGCGATTTAGTGATTACAATTTAAACCCTGGTCAACTGTCAATTGATAATTAGACCTATGCCCAAAAGTAAATTTTTATGAGTTAAACAAGTAAATTGCTCAAAGTATAGTCGAAGCTAATAGCTAATAGCTGACAGCTGATAGCTAACACAACCGAGATTTATTATTTATGCCCATAAGTCTATTGATTTATGCTTGATACTCGATGTTGTTAGACTGAACATCGTATTTTGCTGTCAAAATTCTTTCTTTATCTGGGGCGTAAACTAAGATAGTTAAGTCTTGGTTGGGAAAATTTTGATGAAAACCCATGGCTAAGGCTTTAGCTAAAGTTTTTACTTCTGTAGGCTTAACTTCCTCCGAAATAACTACACCTAATTTATTGTTATCTCTCACGTAAGAATCAACAATTAGCCCTTGACTGGTACTCACTACCCAATCTCCAAATTTTTGCCCCGCAAGACTGTTTCCTCTTTCTAGTTGAGTATAAGCTTCGGTTCTATCTAGAGTAGGATTAGGAATAGTAGCAGTTGTGCTAGAAGAACAAGCAGAACTAGTTACTACAATTAAAATTAACAGCGTAGTTGCTAAAAAACGACGTATTTTACTAATATTAATTTCCACTTTTTTACCTCATAACTTTTTTTGATGTAACCTTTTCACCGAATTCATTTATATAGATAGAAAAGGAATCCAAGATACTCCGCATTACAATAACGGAGCTTGCTTGGATCGATAAATATTATTTTTTTTTAACTGAAATAAACTGAGGGCTAATTATTAGTCGATCGCGTCTTTTACTGCATCTTTAGTATCTTCAACAGCTTGCTGTGCAGAAGCTTCAGCTTGTTTTGCTTTACCTTCAGCTTGGTCTTGTTTGTCACCAGTAACTTTACCCATAGCTTCTTGAGCTTTACCTTCAATGTTTTTTGCTGTAGCTTTTGCTCTATCTTCGGTACTCATAATAATTGACTCCAAAATTTATTTTTATTCTTTGTTACTAATTAAGTTAATAGAAAAAACCCTAATAATTAATCTGTCAAAAGAGGTAGTTTCAAAATTCAAGACAAAAATAGATATTTATAACATTTTTTGGGAATTTAGATTACCTATCTCAAGAAAGATGATCGTTGGATAGATATCTTCTAAAGTTATTGGCAATTACAAATACTACCCGAGCATAAATTATTTAAATTTAAAAAATTTATTGTCGATCGAGTTTAGACAATCTGCCTTTGAGAAAATGCGATATTTCTCGCGGATCTTGAGTATTTAGAGGAACAAAGACTATGTTTTATCATGAAATAATGCCATCAATGCCATTGGGGCAAATAATTATCGAACGCCAACCAGATGTAGAAGCAGCACAAGATGCTTCTTTTGTTTTTAACGGCCCTCAGTTTTTTGCAGCATTAGTAGCTGGGGTAGTATTGGCTTTTGCTTTTCAATTACTATTTACTAATTTGGGTATTGCTGCTGGTATATCCATAGCTGGAGGTAGTTCTCATGGTTCTAGTAATGAAGATAGTTCGGACGGATTTGGTAGCACGATTAAAAAATTGGTACGGCAGTCGGGTTAGGCACTTTAATCAGTGTTACCTTAGCTTTATTTATTGCTAGTATTTTAGCTGTTAAACTGGGCTTGTTTGTCTCTCCTCTTTCTGGGGCAATTGTTGGCTTAGTGATCTGGGCAACCTTTTTTGCTTTGATGATGCTATTAAGTTCTCAAGCAATTGGTTCGCTTTTAGGTTCGGTTGCTAATACTGCTACTTCTGGGATGCAAGCAATTTTGGGGACTGCCACTGCTGCTATTGGTGCTGGTGCAGCGAGTAAACAAATGGTTAATACGGCAGAAGCTGCTGCTGCTGCGGTAAGAAAAGAACTGGGTATGGCGATCGATCCCGTATCTATGCGTGAGAATGTAGAGGATTTTTTATATTCTGTTAAACCCGCGGGGATAGATGTTAATAAGATCGCTAGAGATTTTGAACAGTTACTAGATGATGAAAATTTACAAGAGATTGTAGACAGTGATAGTATCCGAAATATCGATCGCAGTACCTTCGTACAATTAGTTAGCGATCGCTCCGATCTATCGAAAAAAGATATTAATCGTATTGCTGATAAGTTAGATTCTGTTTGGCGGAAAACGACTAGCAAGTTAAAGCCTTCTAGTAATCCCGTTAGCGATTTTGCCAATTACCTCAAGACAGCGACCAAAGAACAGCTTACAAGTACGGATTTTAGTGGCAAGCTCGATTCTTTAGTCAAGGAGATCGGCAAAAATCGTCGCTCTCAAACTACTAGTCCTCTAATTAAAGCTGCTACTTCTTTTGGTGCGAGTAGCCTATCTAATATCGTTATGGGACGTGCGGATTTATCCGATTTTGACGTTGATAAGATTGTCAGTCAGCTACAAACTGTGGGAGAGCAATTAGGAGAGCAAACCGATAAAGTAGCATCTGGTTTGGGAATCAAAGAAACTCAGGTAAATACTATCAAAAAAGATATTAGACACTATCTGATTAATGCTTATCCTTGGCAACTAAAACAAGAAAATCTCGATCTTGAATTCCGCAACCTGATTTACGATCTCGCTGCCGATCCTCAAGTTGTCGCCTCCGATCTCAGACAAATTAATCGTACCGATTTTGTCAAGCTCCTCAAACAGAAGGGAATGCTCTCTCAAGCGCAAATTCAACATATTGCGAACTGGTTGGAAGCTATCCGTCTAGAAGTATTAGCAACAGCAGAAGCAGCCCATGCTAGAGAAAAAAGCATCGAACTGATGGCAGAAGTAGAAGATTATCTGACTACTGCTCCTAAAGAAGAATTTACACCAGAGAAAATTCAGATTAACTTTAAGCCAATCTTAGAAGATTTCGATGCAACTTACGAACAGTTGAGTACTCGTTTAGCCGTTTTAGATCGCCCTACTTTAGAGAGAATGCTAGAGTTACGCGGTGATATGAATGAATTTGAAGCATCTGCTATTGCAGGAGAATTAGAAATAGCCCGCGATCGCGTTTTAGAAGATGCGCAAAAAAATTTGGGTCAAGCTCAAGCTATTGCAGAAAGACAATGGCTTACAGTTCAGACTTACCTCAAAGATACAGGGAAAAAAGAATTAAACCCTGATGGGATCGAACGAGAATTAAAATTATTGCTCAAAGATCCTCAAGTAGGAAGTTCCGCTTTAAGGGCAAGATTAGCTCAATTCGATCGCGATACCTTAGTTCAGTTACTATCTCAACGTCAGGATTTAACTGAAGCAGAAATCGAAGATATTCTCGATACGGTTGAAGGTGTATGGATGCGAGTTACTCACGCACCCCAAAAACTTGCAGTTAAAGCACAAGAACAATACGATAAAGCTACATCAGCTATTGCCGATTATCTGCGTCGTACTGGTAAACCCGAACTCAACCCCAGAGGTATTCAAAGGGATTTAACTTTGTTGATCGATAATCCTCAATTAGGTTCTAAGGCTATTCGCCAGCGTCTAGCAGCAATGGATCGCGATACCTTCGTACAATTATTGGCACAACGTCGTGACTTGAGTGAGGAAGAGGTTAATCAAGTAATAGATGATGTCCAGTCTACTCTCCGTACTATTGCTAAAGCACCCCGTCGTGCTGCTATTCGTACTCAAGAAAAAATCCAAGATTTCCAAAGCGCGATCGCCGATTATCTCCGTTCTACAGATAGGGCAGAATTAAGTCCTGCGGGGATCAAACGGGATGTAGAATTACTCTTAAAAGATCCTCGTGCTGGTGCAGAGAGTCTCAAAGAAAGATTATCCCATTTCGATCGCGATACTTTGGTAGCATTATTAACTCAAAGGGATGATATCTCAGAAGAAGATGTCAACCAAGTAGTAGATCGCATCTTAGAAGTACGGGATAATGTCTCAGCACAGTTACAAATGGTGCAAGATAAAATACAATCTGCCATTGATAGTCTGTTGGCTAAAATTAAAGCCTATCTCGATAGTCTAGACCGTCCCGAACTAGCTTACGAAGGTATAAAACGAGACATTCAGGTTTTATTTGACGATCCTCAAGCTGGTTTTCAAGCCCTTAAAGACCGCTTCTCTCAGATCGATCGCGATACTCTAGTCGCCGTAATGAGTTCTCGCGATGATATTTCTCAAGCCGATGCCGAGCGTATTATCAATCAAATCGAGCGAACTCGCGATCGCGTTTTACAACGGGCAGAACATATTCAAACTGAAGCGATGATCCGTTTAGAGTCAGCCAAGAAATATACCGCCAGACAGGTAGAAGAAACTCGTCAAGCTGCTGCTACTGCATCTTGGTGGTTATTCTTTACTGCTCTAATTTCGGCGATCACTTCTGCTGCTGCTGGTGCATTGGGCGTTGTCGTTTAATTAGTTATTAACCCTTACTTCTAGTAATTTAATTGTAAGACGTGGTTATTAAAAGCTGCGTCTTTTTTTATATCTAAAGATAGATGTAAATATCTGACTAATTAAAGAGGTTTATTTATGGTTAGTTGTGTATGCTTTATTTATACTTATCTGTGATTAAGTTGATTATCATGCCAAACATATTAAAAAAAGATCTAAAAATTTCTATCCAAGCAGTAGCTATAGGCACTATGTTAGGTAAGCTTAGACGCATTTACATTGCATTATCAAAGCCGTGAAAGCCTTCTGGAGAAAGATGCAGCTAGGAAACTTTAGTGCGCCTAAGCTTATTTATAGCTTACCTTTAAATGCTCAAACTAATACCTCAGAATATGAAGTTCTAAACAATATCGAAACAGAAGAAAATATTGACTGGAGTTTTTCTAGTGAAGATGAATCTATTTCCATAAAAGACGATCTAAAAGAGCTTGGAGACTATAGTATTTCCGAATCTGAATTAGAGGAAGACCTAGAATTAACCGAAGAAGATCCAAAATGGGGAAATAGAGGAGATGTAGAAGATTTATCGATCGAAGCAGAGGTTTATGATTATTAAGATTTCTGTCTTTAGAGAGAAGATAAATAGATTTAAAATGCAGCATCATAAGATGCTGTTTATTATTATGTAACCTTGTACATTAAAACTCTTAATTTTGTCCTGTTTTTCATAAGAAAATAATAATTATGATTCCTTCATGGCTAGTAATTGCTATCGTTACCCTTGCTGTTCCCCTTACTCTTAATCGTTTTATTTCTAGTAAAGATTTTCGTTGGTTTAAACGGTTGCGTCGTCCCGATTGGCTCACTTTTGAAGGGGCAATTCCCATTATTTGGACGGTAATTTTTATTTGTGGTGCCTGGTCTGCTTATAATATCTGGGAGGCTAATCCAGGCACTTTATCTACCTGGCTGCTAATGGGTTTTTATTTACTAGTAGAAATCACCATTTCTCTTTATACTCTAGTAATGTGTAAAACTCGCAGCTTAAAAGTAGGAGCGATTATTGGCGGAACTGGCTTTTTTTTAGGATTAATCTTAGCAATACTAGTTTTACCTAGATCCAATACCGCATTTTGGCTTTTAGTTCCCTATTTGCTTTGGAGTCCAGTGGGAACTTTTGTTACTTGGCAAATGATGCAGTTAAATCCCATAGATGCTTGAAAAATTAGTTTAGATTATGGTGTTTTTGATAACTATGAGGTATATTCAAATCTGGAACTTATTAATTGTTAACTGTTAATTCTCGATTAAATGTACCCTATGAACAAAAAAAACATTATAAATAAATAATTTAAAATAATGTTCTTCTTCTTGTTAACAATTTACCAAAATTCTCTTATTTAGATTAATGAGCATAAATTATGGTTATTTTACTTAGTTTCAATTCTCGATATATCGTCTATATTAGATATTTTTTGAGGAAAATTAATCGTAAGCTTAATCTCAAGCAACTTTGGCATCTAGATAATGGGAATTGGCATTGGTTAAAGGAAAAAGCAGTTCCAATTGCTAGCATAAATCGTACTTTGTGGCGTTTATCTGTTCCTAGTTTTAGCTTTCACTTTATGTTGGGGTTATCCGCGATTATTGCGACTTTAGGATTACTCGCTAACAGTGTAGCTATTATTATTGGGGCAATGATAATTGCACCTTTAATGGGGCCAATTGTCGGCATGGCTTATTCTGTAGCTATGGGTAATCGTAAGTTAATGCGCCGATCGAGCTTGACGGTTTTAAAAGGTATAATTTTAACGATCGTAGCTTCTTGGTTAACTGCTTCGATTATTGGTTTAGAAACCGTAGAATCTGAGATACTGTCTCGTACTAACCCAACTTTAATCGATTTTGGGATTGCTATGGCAGCAGGGATGGCAGGAGCTTTTGCCAATACTCGTCGCAGTATTTCTGATGCTATACCAGGAGTAGCGATCGCTGTAGCTTTAGTACCTCCTCTTAGTGTAGTAGGTATTGGGTTGGGATTGGGGGAAATCCAAATCGCCATGGGTGCATCTCTATTATTTTCTACTAACTTAGTCTGTATAATTTTTTTCAGTAGTTTAGTCTTTCTCTTTCAATCTTACGGTAATATCGATCGTGCTAAACACGGACTAGCGATGTCTACTGCGGTCATGTTTTTCTTGGGTGTACCGCTGACTTTGTCGATGCGGGAATTAATTATTGAAAAGAATGTACGTCATCAGATATCAAATTTAATTGTCTATGAAACGGAAACTTTTGCTAATACCGATATAGAATTAATTAGTGTTATTCCCAAAAAAGATTATCTTGCCATAGAAATTCAAATTGCTGCACCCATTGATTCTATTTCTCAAAAGCAGGTCGATCTTGTCAGAAATTTTCTTTCTAAAAATATCAGTCAGCCAATCGAATTAACAGTTACAATTGTTCCTGTAAAAATTATCAAGTCTGCTAGCTAAAAAAATTTAGGTAGAAATTTGTTTTAATTTCTCCGATCTAAAATAAGTAGCTAAATAATTTTAATTACTCATTGTTTGAATCCTTAGCCGATTTTACCCTATTTTCAATTTCATCTAAAGTATTTATTACTAAACGCTTAGCTTGAAGTCGCCAACCCCACTTCTGAATATTGAAAGCTAAAGGAAAAGCGATCGCGGGAGCAAGAAAATCCAATGGTTGTCGCAAAGAAATACCAAATAGCAATCCTAATCCTGCAATTCCCCAAAAAGGTAAAGCAATAGTTTGACGTTGTTCTTCTAATAATTTACCCAAAAAATTATTAGGCATTTGAGCTAGTAATTCTGCCTTGATTTCTTTTTGTTGGGCAGGGGGGACGGATATACCGATTTTTCGTCGTAATCTTTCAATTTTGCGAGCATCAGTACTATATTGTGTTAGCTCATCTTCTGCCATTAAGACTAATCTTTCAGTTTCTGACATTTCTAGTAATTTGTTTTTAGCAAAATTTGTCTATTCACTAGATTAAAACAAAACTGGTGACTATGTTAATTTAAATAAATTTAAGTCAAATAGAGTTTAGTCCATGGCGATCGCTTTTTGGTATTTTTTTGCTGTATATCATTTATGGATAAACATAATCTAAAATTCCGAACAAGTGAATCATAACAATTAATTTCAATGAATCAATATTTAGCCAAACGTCTACTAGTTTCTATACCCACACTAATTGCTATTAGCATTGTTATCTTCACTATTTTGGCATTAGCCCCAGGAGATCCCTTAGGAGAATTTGCCTCTAATCCTGCAATTACTCCTGAAGTTCGCGAAAATATTCGTAAAGCTTTTGGCTTAGATCGACCAGTACATATTCGTTATATCAAATGGTTTTGGTCTTTTATTCAGGGAGATATGGGCTATTCTTTTACTAGTAGAAGCCCTGTATTTGAATTATTATTACAACGTTTACCTACTACTTTGAGCATTGTCGGTACGGCTTATATTGTTAGTATTTTAATTGCTTTACCTTTGGGTATTATTTCCGCAGTTAAACGCTATTCGACAACCGACCAAATTATTACAACCTTTGCTTTTTTAGGCTTTTCTTTACCAACTTTTTTTACTGGTTTACTATTAATAATTATCTTTAGTGTTAAGTTGAATTGGCTACCTTTTATTTATAATAGTACGTTACGAGTAACTGATTGGTCTAGTTTTGTAGAGCAAATAAGGCAATCAATTATGCCTGTTAGTGTGTTGGCATTATACCAGTCGGCAGTATTAATGCGATTTATTCGTTCGGCAATTTTAGATGAATTAAATCAAGATTATGTGCGTACGGCTTTAGCTAAAGGATTGAATAATTTTAGCGTTATTAAAATTCATATTTTACGCAATGCAATGATTCCTGTAGTGACATTAATCGCTTTAGATATTCCCACAATCTTTACTGGCGCATTGATAACCGAACAAGTATTTAGAGTACCAGGAATCGGAGCTTTATTAATCGAATCGATCTATCGTAGTGATACCCCCGTGGTGATGGCAATAACTTTTATTTACGGCATTTTAATTGTTATTTTTAATCTTGTTGCCGATTTACTTTATGGTGTTCTCGATCCTCGCGTTCGTTATTAGAATCAATATTTTGTGTCAGAGATTTACAATACGCAAAATTCGGTGTCTCAATCTATGGGAGTTTAATCATTGTCAGCATGGCTAAACTTGTAAACATAAAATAGCCGACTTAGTTTTTTTAATAAATATCCTGCTATGGCTAAAATTATTGCCCCGGCGATCGCTAATCCAAATCCTAAAGGCGGTAAAGTATTCCACATTGATATATTTGCTGATTCTGCTCCCGCTTGCATCGCTACATAACGTCCATCTAAAAAAAGAGCCAAAAACAGACAGGCGATCGCTCCGAGATAACTTAATACTGTAAGACGATCGATCTTTTTTAAAGCATTTTGACAAACCTGACAATTTTGGGTGTGAGTTGTCCAGACATCAAACAATTTATCTCGTTCTATTTCTGTATTGAGGAGTTGACTGTTACAGTCTGTGTCCCAAGGCACGCTACCACCCGCTCTTTTTTCCAACCACTGACGAAAAGTGACGACCGCTTTATCTTGAGGATTTGGAGTATATACTTTATCCAACCATTTATTTTTACCTCGTTTAGCTACTATTTTTTCTTGATAGTGCAAAAATATCAAATCTTGATGCAAAAATAAAGAAGCCAAGATATGACCTAACCATTTTGGCATCGGTAGGGCGAAAAAACCCAAACCTGGGGGTGTTTTACCAGCATCATTTTTAATTAAAATCTGTCTACCAATATGACGACACCAACCAGGGCGCGTGGGAATAGCATACAAAACCAAGATTAGTTTACCCCCATCTTTATAGTTGGTGACAATCCTCATATGACAGGGCGGTTGAAAATCATTGATTGCTTGTTCGACATCTGCTGCGGTGGGTGTAACTTCAAACGCAAAGCCTTCTTGAGTAGATATTTCTCTGATACGAAGCATATCTTGACCTACTCCCCGCAATGAAATTGCGAGGATTCGAGGCTCAAGCAGGGATTGCAACCCTTCGGTTGACTGACATCCCCTAACATCAAGGTTGAAGCCCCAACCTTTAAAATATTTTTAGACGCATTTTCGTCCCTTCCGTGTTTGGTGGAGCAACTAGGGCAACACCAATA
>JBFRWK010000206.1:0-25954 GCA_051439545.1 Xenococcaceae cyanobacterium
TAAAGACGAAGGAAAGATAGTTGGGATGGATTCTAACTATAAAAACGGGCTAGTTTTTAGTGATGGGCAATCCTTCGGAGATCCTATCTACACAAGAATTCAAAAGTTTGCCAAACGTCAAAAGCACGCATTCGCAGAAGTTAAATCTATGATTGGTGCTGCAATAAAACAAATAGACTTTTCTCAAATCAAAACTATCGTAGTTGAAGATTTGAAAAAGGTTAAATCGGGTACAAGAGGAACGTTTTCTCGCCGATTTAACAGGCGATTGTCCCATTGGCTTTATAAGTACTCTGAGACTTTGTTGTCACGAAAATGTGAAGAACTGGGGATTGAGGTAATACGCAAAAATCCCTGGAAGACTTCTCAATTTTGCCGACATTGTTTCAAATGGGACAGGCGAAATCGTAGAGGAGATAAGTTCTTGTGCGTCAATTGTCGTCATGGTGTTGAACACGCCGATCTTAATGCCTCCAAGAACTTAGAGCTTCTAGGATTGCTGGGATTTTATGGTATCCATGACCTACAAAGTTCAAAATGTCAAAGTTTTGAATAACCATAGATAGCTGTCCAAAAAGCATAACAAAGCCAAATATTTTGGGTGCAGTATTGAATCAGGCTGGTCATATAAACTACAGGCAGAATAGCAGTACATCCCAACTCAACAATATTGACAAATATAGCTAATAAAATAGTTCCGCCTAAAGCAGTTAAAAACATCTTTTTGTCAGCTTCGCCTGCTTTAAGTTCTTGGGCAATTTTCCCAGCTTTCTGACTTATAACAACCTGTTGTTTTGTTGATAACGAGAGAGAAATACCCTGCTTAAAAAAGAAGTAATCTTTAAGATTAATAATTCCAGCTACAGTAATAATACTTCCCAGGAGCGTCATAAAAATAGCTCCATATTTTTCCAAAAATACAGAGCCGACTAACACCATAATCGTGATAAAGAGAAAATACATGACTGCTGAAGTCACCACAAAAGTAGAACCAACAATCCCCATCTGTTTTCTGCTTTTGGTATGAGTAAGTAAAGAGAGGAGAATAATCAGCACGGTAAAAGCACAGGGATTAAAGCCATCGGCTAGGGCAATAGTAGATACAAATAAAGGAAAAGGTAAACTTCGGGCAAATTCCTCGATCGCTGGTTCTGGAATTAAAGATAACCATAGGAACGAGCTAATAATTATAGTAGCGATCGCTCCTCCAATCCAATACCTTTTGTTGGTTTCACTTTTCAGTTTTTTCCGAACCAGAGGATAGCTAAATAAGTATAAAATTGGCAGCCAAACAATTTTCAAAGGAGGCTGATAATTGACTGTTGACCCTGGTAGATTTATCGATTGATCTAATTCGGATTCAATGGCTTTAACTATCTGGTTTTTGTAGCCAATATAGCCGATATAGACGGGATTGTATTCTAAATCTCCGTCAGCTTCACTATAGCCGATAAATATTTTTTCTCCGATTAAGGTTCGGGGAACTGCTGCCGATTTAATTTGATATTGGGCTAAAAATTCCTCCCATTCTTGGGGATATTTGCTCACTTCATAAGCGTGTAATTTGACCTCTTCATTGTGCCGAGCGATATATTCCATTAACGGTTTTTGTTGGGCGCAGTGAGGGCAGGTTTGACTGTAGAAGAAATAGACATCTGCTACTTTGCCACCAGCTAAGACAGGAGAAATAAATGCAATCAAATTGACCAGACAAATTAGAATCAGAGAAATTAGTAGTTGCTTGAAATAGCGAGCTTTCATAAGCGTAATATTTCCCGTTTTGAGCTAAGATCTAAAGCGAGTGCTTGTCAAGTGCGCTTGTCGCGATCGCCAAGCTATAAAGAAAACTATTTTGATTCAAACAGATCCCTCCTTCAAATCCACTTTCTAAAATTAGTTAGATTTTTATTGTCTACTATCTCCATTCAAATAAGCACAGCGAAGCTTTAACATCTAAAACACATTGTTTGAATTTCACTGTACGCCAATAATCTTACTAAATTTGTTAATATATAGGTGAGCCCTTAAGTTAATCTACCTTCGCCACAGACTAAGTGGTAACGCTTTACAAAATAAAGCAAAACCAAACCAGGCTCTAGGAAGAGGCGACTGTGAAAGGAGCAAAAGAGTAACTATAAGAGCGGTTCAACGGAAACTAGGTTAGGAGGAAACCTTGGAAAATCAAATAAGTGAGGTTTAACGGGCTTTGTCACTCGCTGACTCAGCCCGTTAAATTTATTTAGTAGTTTTATTAGTTCGTTATTGCCATATTTAATATATCTAAATATTAATTTGATTTTAATCTGACACTCATTTTTTGGGAATTTAATCTAAATAACGGGGTTCGCAAGCTGAGAGGTTATGATTTTAGCCGACGATTTCGAGTCCCTAAAAGCTTTCTCAGCCCTTCGAGGACTTCTCATGGTAAGCAGATTTTAATAAATAGTTTGCTTTGCCAATTTATTATCTCGATCGAAATTTAAGTGGTAATCCATTTACTACTGCTTGTTGAAAATCAATAATCCTAAATTTGGAAATTGAATTATGCGTAAACAATCAACATTCTTATGGCTCAGACTCTGTGTAAGTAGTTTAGTGGTTACCCTATCCCTTGTAGCAGGGACATCGGTTAGAACTTCTGCGACTCCTGAGGGGGAAGTCACTAAGCATGGTTTCAGTATCACACAAGCAAATCCCTGTGCCTCAGCTAACCCTTGTGCTTCTAAGGCTGGAAATGTGGGAGGAGCTTTAGCAGAACAATTACAAGGAAAGCCTGTTGTGGTAGATATCTATGCAAGCTGGTGTGCTGCCTGCAAAAATATTGCGCCTACCCTTTCTCAACTCAAACAAGACTATGGTGACAAGGCTAACTTTATTGTTTTGGATGTCAGCAATAAATCCACAGCTAGCGAAGCAGAAAATCAAGCTAGAGAATTGGGACTGGGGGAGTTTTTTGCTGCCAACAAGTCAAAAACAGGTATGGTTGCAATTATCGATCCAGCTACAGGGGATATTCTGACACAGCAGAGTAATAATACTAATTTAGAAGATTACACTTCCGTACTCGACTCGGCGATCTCTCAAAAATAGTCGATGGTGGACTACTAATTGAAATTATAAGTTTGTAGCGATCGACATTGCCGATCGAGTTCAATGTTTGCAGTGTAGAGATCGCCTCAAACTCGCTCTTTTGTGGAGGCATCTCTGGCTGGAGCGCGAGCGAGCTTTATTGACAACAAACTAATTATTATCCCATTGCTTTCCTTTTTTAAAGGCAATTTCATTTCTGGATAGTTTAAGGAGAATTAATTCCATGAGACAAATATCTCACTCAGCCACCGAGCATGATAATTCTCGACGAGTTAAAGCATCAAAAAAATGGCTGTTTTACGGTGGATTAGGACTCCTAGCCACGATTCTAGTTTTAACCTTCGGATCTGTTATAAGTTATCCTATCGAACGAGTTATTTCCATCGTCGAAAATCGTTACCAAGACTGGTTCACTCAGCAAGATACGGCAAATCCTTTAGTGTTATTGCCTTTAGCTTTTATAGGCGGAATCATTGCTAGTATATCTCCCTGTATTTTGGCACTATTACCCGTCAACCTTAGTTATATCGGCACACTCAATATTAAATCCCGTTGGGATGCTTTTACTAAAGCTGGTTTGTTTGTCTTGGGAGCAGTCACAATTTTAAGTCTTTTTGGTTTAGTTTCTTCCTTTGCTGGAGCAGTAATGGTAGATTACCGAGGCTATATTAATGTCGTGGTGGGAACGATTATGGTAGTGATGGGTTTGTGGTTGATAGGGGTGGTTAAGCTACCTTTACCAGGGATCGACCTAAATCTTCCCCAGGCTGGACCCTATGGAGTGGGGTTAACTTTTGCTTTAGTCAGTTCTCCCTGTGCCAGTCCAGTTTTATTTGGCGTACTGGCAGCAGCAGCAGCAACTGGTTCTCAAATTTTAGGAACTCTAACCATGGTTAGCTATGCTTTAGGTTATACTATCCTGATTTTTCTAGCAAGTTTGTTTACAGGATTGGCAAAACAAAGCAAGCAGTTGCTAAAACATTCGGAGACAATTATCCGCTTGGGTAGTGTGGCACTAATCGTGACTGGCGCGTATTACCTGTTTACTGGCACTCAATGGTTTGTAGGTTAATCTTTCACTATACTTCTTCTTTGGAGATCCAATTGAGTAAACCGAGTGAGTTAACACTGCCAAAGAAATGTGCGCCTAAAATGTTGAGTTGCGCCAAAATTAAGAGTAGATCGGCAATTTTGATTACCTGTTCCCGCTCATATACTGCAATTCCCTGAGGACGAGCGATCGCCCCTGCTATCAAGGAAACTAAATTGATTTCTGTGGCAATAAAAGCTAAAAATAAGCCAATTAGACTGGCTAATAAGCCAATACGCAGTATTTGAATTATATCTGTTCTACTAGGTTGTGCCGTTGGGTTAGGTCTCTGCAATTTTTTTGCCAATTGCCTGTAACGCCAAGCCCAATAAACTCTAAACCCCAAAGCAAATAAACTCAATATGGCGATCGCAATACTGAAACCAGCACCAGTACTGCTCTCTTCGGTGGTAGTACGGCTAAAGGTTACGAGCAACAGGATAATGCCCGATATAGCACCTAAAATTAAATGTATCCAATAACTAATTCGACTTAAGAGGCGAAAAGTTGCTGCAAATTTCCTTTTACTTGGTAATCCCTCGGTTTTACTAGATTATGCTGGCTCATACATGACAATAATACTAAATACTAAATTACTTGAGTTGGGCAACGCAAATATGAGTTGGCTTACGTTGCACCACTCAATCGATCGATTAACATTTACCCAAGGCTTTTAGCTTTATTATTCTAAAAGTCCTTGGTCTTGAGCAGAAGGATAAATGCTATCTACAATCAAAACGGGCTTTTCTCTATACTCTGCTTCTATTTTTTCTTGTAGATCTAAATCCCAAGTAAGATCGTAATCTCTTTCAAATTCCGATTGAATATAAGGGCGCACTATTATAGTTACGTTGCTCTCAGTTTCTTGTGATTCTTGTGCTTGTAGATTTCGATGTCCGCCTACAGTAACAATTGTAGCTAACACTAATAATAATGTAGATGCTTTGGTGATTAGATTATATTTTGACATTTGTTTTATAAGTTATAGCAGTTAAATATCAGCTTTTCCTTGAAAATAAAGCTGGTGTATAGAATATACTCTCCCGTTTTAGACTGGGATTCATCTATCTATTGGCTGAAAAATTCACTAAAAGTATCGGTCTAAAGTCGGATTAAATTTATTTAAATTACTATACAGATAGAATCGAATTAAACAAACGATTTAAACTAAAAAAAATAACCCAAAACTACTTTTACTCTTCAAAAATTATGTCAAATTCACCTGGGAAACCAATTTCTTTTTGGCTAGATTCTACTCCTAAAACTACTTTTCCTAAAATGGAAAATGTTACTGTTGATGTTGCTATTATTGGTGCAGGTATTGCAGGAATTACGGCAGCTTATTTGCTCAAAAAAGCAGGTAAAACTGTTGCCTTAATAGAAGCAAGATTCAAAAAGAATACGATGCAGCAATCACCTTAGGTCTTCCAGCAGAATTTGTTACTGAAACTACTCTGCCTTTTGCGATCGCTGGTGCAGTTAAATTTAACAATCAAGCACAATTTCATGTTCGCAAGTATTTACTACATCTAGCTAATACAATTCCTGGTGATGGTAGTTATAGTCATTTCAATTAAGTTTGAGACAAAGTATTATTGCTATGACAAGTTTTTGAACTGAAAAATGTTTCATTTTTATTTGAAATGACTATATGTCTTTGAAAATAGTCGCGTCCAAACCGTAGAAGAAGGAACACCCTGTAAGATATTTGCTAACAATATAACCTTACAAGCTACTGATGTCCTGCTAACAACCCATCTCCCTATCATAGATTCGGGCTTATTTTTTGCCAAAACTTATCCACAACGTTCTTATATTATCGGCGCAAAAATTACTCCTGAAAAAGCACCCGCAGGAATGTATATTGGTGTAGGCGAAAATTATCATTCTATTCGGACAACTCCTACAGACGACGGTGGTTTACTGCTATTAATTGGTGGTGGCGGTCATAAAGTTGGCGCAAAAAGCGACACCGAAACATCTTATCTAGAACTAGAAAACTATGCTCGTAGTTATTTTGGGATCGATAAGATTGACTATCGCTGGTCAAGTCAAGATTATAAATCCTTTGACAGATTACCTTATATTGGTAAATTAACCCCTGGTAATGAGCATATTTATGTAGCTACAGGTTTTAGTCTGTGGGGAATGAGTAAGGGAACAATGTCGGGGATGATTTTAGCCGATCTAGTTCTCAAGAAAGCTAATCCTTGGACAGATTTATACGACTCTTTGCGGGCAACACCTTTTGTTACTCCAGAATCAATTAAAAACAATTTGGATGTAGACATACATTGGTTAGGCGATCGACTTAAAGGTTTGCAAAGCTGGTCGATAGATGATGTCAAACCAGGAGAAGGTTGATTAACAGAAAACTAATCAATCTTCAAGGGGAAACGATCGGAGTTTACAAAGATGAAACAGGAAAAGTTACCGCTGTTTCGGCTACTTGCCCGCATCTTGCCTGTATTGTTAATTGGAATAGTGCAGAAAAAAGTTGGGATTGTCCTTGTCACGGCGGGAGATTTACTTGTGAAGGAAAAGTAATTCAAGGGCCTCCCGTAAAAGATTTAGAGCTAAAAAATATTACTTAATAAAAAACCTGAAATATTTTTCGCTCTTGTAAAAAGCGTAAAACCAAATAGCCAAGAGCAGTTTAATAGAGCCAGTCTAGAGTATGCTCTTGAACAACCCTTTCTGTAACTAGCTTTCTCTAATTATTTACTACCTGGTGAGCTAGTTAAAATAGCTTTTTATTATTTATATTCATACAATATCTAACCAATTTTCTACTTTTTGCCAGCCTAAACCTTTACGAATAACACTAGCTTCTTCTGTGGTGAAATCGAGAATCGTAGACACTTCAAATCCTGGTTCGGTGCCATCGTCGATAATAATATCTACTTGGTTTTCCAAAACATCAAATAATCGAGCTTTTTCGACATAGAGAGTAGGGAATTTTCCATCTTCGTCAGGTAGATGAGCAGAGGTAGAAATAATAGGATTACCGAGATTTTGTAATAAAGCTTGACAAATTGGTCGATCTGGTACACGAATCCCAGTAGTTTTTCTTTTAGGACTCATGACTAATTTGGGTACTAGTTTGGTAGCTGGCAAAATAAAGGTATAAGGGCCAGGAATTAGGTGTTTCATGATTTTGTAGGCGCGATCGCTAACTCTGGCATATTGAGCAATATTAGACAGGGAAGAACATAAAAAAGTTAGAGGTTTGTCGTTTGATAATTGCTTGATTTGTCTAACTTTAGTAACAGCAGACTTCATATTAAGATCGCAACCGATAGCATATACAGTATCGGTAGGATATAAGATAACCGCGCCATCTTTTAAAGCAGTAACAATTATTTCGATCGTCCGCTTTTGCGGATTTTGGGGATGTAATTCGTAAAATGTAGCCATAATAAAATGTTAACTCCAATAAATATAGAGGTTGAGGAGCAAGTAAGGGTTATGAGTAACTGTGCCTACTTAGAATGTCCCACGGGAATTGCTGGTGATATGTGTTTGGGTGCATTGTTCGATGTAGGCGTTCCTTGGCAATATTTAATCGATTCTCTTCAAGGTTTGGGGATAGAACAGGAATACCAGTTAAGAACAGAAAAGGTTCAACGTCGGGGTCAAATAGCAACAAAAGTTCATGTAGATTTACCTAACAATAAAATAGCTGCGAATCATCATCATCATTCTGCTAGACATTTACCAGAAATAGAAAAAATAATTACCTCTGCTAGCTTACCGCTAAAGGTGAAAGAATCGAGTTTGAAGGTATTCCACAATTTAGCGATCGCCGAGAGTGCTGTCCATGGCATTAATCCAGAAAAGGTTCATTTTCATGAGGTAGGAGCAACCGATGCAATTGTCGATATTGTCGGTACTTGTTTGGGTTTGGATTGGTTAGGAATCGAACAACTCTATTGCTCTGCTTTACCTATAGGCGGTGGTACGGTTAAAGCTGCCCATGGTATTTTACCCGTTCCCGTTCCTGCGGTGCTAAAGCTTTGGGAGAAAAGGAAAGTACCAGTTTACAGTAATAATATCATGAAAGAGCTAGTTACACCTACAGGAGCAGCGATCGCTGTAACTTTAGCCACCAATTTTGGTTCTCCTCCAGCCATGAATATTGAAAAGATTGGTTTGGGTGCGGGAGATGCAGATTTATCCATTCCCAATATCTTGAGACTATGGGTAGGTACAACAGCATCTGCTTCTATCGAGGGACAAGAAACTATTACTATTTTAGAAACTCAAATTGACGACCTCAATCCTCAGGCGATCGCCTATACTTTAGAGCAACTACTTGCTGCTGGTGCATTAGATGTTTTTACTCAAAGCATTGGCATGAAAAAATCGAGGACGGGAATATTATTAACAGTAATTTGTCCTCCTGCCAAAGCCTCAATTTGCCAACAAATTATTTTTCGTGAAACTACTACTCTAGGTATTCGCCAGCAAATTCAAACTAGAAGCGTTTTAGAGCGAGAAATACATTCAGTGGCTACCAAATATGGCGTAGTAAGGCTCAAAGTAGCTAGTCAAGATAATCGAGTTATTAACGTTCAGCCAGAGTACGAAGATTGTGCGATGATAGCAAGACAAAAGAATCTGCCCTGGCGCACAATCCATCAAATAGCTTTAGATGCTTGGCATCATAATAATTAATATTCAAATAATTTTTAATAATCGAAGTTAATCGGATTGCGTCCTCGATCGTCATCCGATCGAGAAGGTTGTTCGGGCGGAGAATTATTATCTCGTTCCCAATCGTTGTTATCTTGGTAATCTCTACCTAAATTATCTAAGGGTTGATAATCGACATAATCTGAACTTGATGTTTCTGCCGTATCATCATAAGAGCGACCCATATCTCTAGGGCTAATTGGCTGTCGATTTGGTGGAGACTGATAGTCATTTCTGTCGTAACGCTCCTCAGTATAACCAGAACGAGAAGGATATTCTGGTTCATTCCATCTATCCTCTTGTTGCCATTCATCATAGCGATTATTTGATTCTCTTCTTTCTAAATCGCGATCGCGACGAGAAGAATAACTAGGGCGACGGCGGGAACGACTATCTTCTCGCTCGAAATCATCTCTGTAACCGGATTGTTCGGGACGAGGGCGAGTACGATAGCTCCTTGCTTCTTTATCTATATTACTAGCTCTACGACTAGGACGGGGTTTCGGTTCTTCATACCCTCGCAATCTAGGACTATTGTAATTGACTCTTACCGATGAAGGATATTCATCTGCTTCAATGCGATCTAATTCTGCTTCTGTGTACACCCTAGTGCGACTGACAGGACGTTCTTTGTCTACCGTTGGCGTGTTACGTCTTGCTTGTTCTGTAGCTACCTTGCGTAAACGAATACTTTCTACGGCAAAGAAAACTGCCGAACCACTTAGAAGTAGTTGACTAAACTGTAAAATGGGGTCTAGTCGCCATCCTTGAAACAGCAAAATAAAACCGCATAGTAAGCCCACAGCAGCAAAGAATATATCGTGGTCTCTTGACAATTCTGGACGTACGGAGCGCATAAAATAAAGTGAAGCCCCTGCTACTGCTAAAAATATGCCGAGAAGACTGGCTGCATTTAGCCCAAAGTTAACCATTATTAATCTCCTAATCTGGTTTGATGGTAGCTACTGAATCTTAATAGTTTTCTACCTTAACCAAATTTCTAAATTTTATCTATTGTTTTAATTTTTGTTTTATTCCTATTGTCCCTAATAATTTCCAAAATTACCTTTCTTTTGCCAAAATTTAGTTAAAGAGAAATTAACAATTTTTTCCGATAGGGGGATTTATTACATTTGTTGGAAAGGAGAAACCTTATCTATATTGCCCGATATTTATTTTAAATTGGTCTTTTTTGCTTGTCGAGGAAGTAGAAGCAGGAAATAAAGACCCCAGAATCTTTCCTTAATCCTCGTTTCTTGCTTCTTATTCCTTGATTTGACGATTTTTACGTTACTTTAAAACCAAACAGTAGTTCTATTTTCTCCCATCTCGATTTCAGTTAGGAACGCTCGATTTTGTCTGCTTGACTGAGGAAGATTAGAGCAACTGTAACAGGAATAACCACAATTACAGCACCCAAGCCTAAACTCCAGAAGAAATTCGCGAGGGAGGGTGTGATAGTCGCCAATGTGGAAATCATAGTTTTTTATCCTTATCTTATTTATTTACTATTGGTAATCTAGTTTCGTGAGGACGTGACACCTGCCTCGAAGGCAGGTGCTTGTATCGTCCGTTAATAATTCTAAAATTTTTTCTGCAAAAACAATAGCTCGATCGACCAACTTATTTGACAATCGCGATCGAGTCATAATTAAACTAGAGGCATTTTGCTGAATTCATATAGGATACTCTTATGAGTAACTATGCAGTCTTTAGAAGTTTCCATGGCTCTTTTCCTCAGCAAAAGACAACGCTAAAATACATGAAAGTGTAGTTTACATTATGTAACAAACCTAAACAATCTATATATAGTACTAATCTAACTTATACCTATGAATTTACCCGATCTAGCTGCTCTTTTACTCAGTCTTTTTTTAGGACTAATGATTCTGTTATTCATATTACGAATTGTATTAACTTGGTATCCGCAAGTAGAGTTAAATCGACTTCCTTTTAGTCTAGTCGCCTTTCCTACAGAGCCATTGTTAAAGCCATTACGAAAAATTGTCTCTCCTATTGGTGGGGTAGATATTACTCCCGTAATTTGGGTGGGTATTTTGACTTTAGTAAGAGAGATACTTCTAGGACAGCAAGGATTAATCACTATGGCACTTCACAGTCATTAATTATCAGTTATTGATTCATTAAATGTTCTTCAACAAAGTTAGTGTAAATTTCTCCGTTTAAAAAGGCAGGAGTTTCGAGAATTTTTTGGTGAAAACCAATAGTGGTAGGTACACCTGTGATGGCACATTCTCTTAAGGCTCTTTTCATTCTTCTAATGGCTGCATCGCGGTTTTCGCCCCAAACGATTAACTTACCGATCAAAGAGTCATAATAAGGAGGAATTTCGTAATCTGTATAGACATGAGAGTCCATTCTCACTCCTGGCCCACCAGGGGGTAAATATGCACTAATTCTACCAGGATTGGGACGGAAATTATGTTCGGGGTCTTCTGCATTAATCCGACATTCGATCGCATGACCTCTTAACTGGACTTCTTGCTGAGTTAGAGATAGTTTTTCACCTTGAGCAATCCGAATTTGCTCGGCAATCAAATCTAGTCCTGTAACCACTTCGGTAACGGGATGCTCTACTTGAATTCGAGTATTCATCTCCATAAAATAAAAATTACCCGATTTATCTACCAAAAACTCTACAGTACCCGCACCCACATAGTTAATAGATTTAGCAGCTTTAACCGCAGCCTCTCCCATTTTTGTCCTTAATGTTGGGTTGAGTATCGCACTAGGGGCTTCTTCTAGAAGTTTTTGATGTCTTCTTTGAATCGAACAATCTCTTTCTCCCAGATGAATAACGTTACCATAGCTATCAGCTAAAATTTGGAATTCAATGTGACGGGGACATTCAATAAATTTTTCCAGATAAACCCCCGCGTTACCAAAAGCTGCTTCTGCTTCCCCTTGCGCTGCTTGAAATAAACGGGTTAATTCACTTTCATCCCTTACCAAACGCATTCCGCGCCCGCCACCTCCTGCTGTAGCTTTAATCATTACGGGATAGCCAATTTGTCTGGCTATGGAAACTGCTTCTGATTCGTCTCTTAGTAAACCTTGACTACCTGGTACGGTAGGGACTCCTGCTTTCTGCATCGTTTTTTTGGCAGTGGATTTATCTCCCATGGCCAGAATTGCTTCTTTTGTCGGGCCAATAAAAGTAATTTGGTGATCGGCACAAATTTCGGCAAAACGGGCATTTTCCGCCAGAAAACCATAACCTGGATGTATTGCTGTAGCATTACGAGTTAGAGCAGCAGCAATAATGTTGGGAATATTCAGATAACTTTTGCTGCTAGGGGGTAGTCCGATACAAACACTTTCATCTGCTAGCTGGACATGAAGGGCTTGACGATCGATCGTTGAATGGACTGCTACCGTAGCAATTCCCATCTCTGCACAAGTATGTAAAATTCGCAGAGCAATTTCTCCCCGATTGGCAATTAAAATTTTGGTAAATCCCATTGTTTAGCTATGTAATTGAATTCACATTTAAGTAGCATAAATTTTTTCTGTCCTCTAAAAAAGAGGTGGTTCTGCTCGATCGCTCAAATCTGAGGCTGGGCGATCGCTACTCCATGCCCACCAAGCAGTATCGCATTCACACCAGTAAAATTCTTGCCATTTACGGCGACTATTTCCCATAGAAACAGGGGCGCGACGATTAAGCCAAACTTCTTGGGCTTCTGCTGCACTAGCTTTACAGTTAGGACAACCAAAATTAACTGCGTGAACCGCTTTCTTTGTCCATTCAGGAGGATTTAAGGCAAAAGCATCCATAGTATAATGTTCAAACTTCGCAATAGATAAATGTAGTTTACTCTGGAATTATCATTTTTTATAACTTCCAAGTTCTCCCAATTGGGACTAACCGTTTTATGATAGTGTAGATATTTGTGTTTTAATCCCAAGACTACAGACCATATGTGTGCCGAAAGAACTTTACCCAAATTCGATTCTACTTCTGTGGAAATTAGCCAAGAGGAAGGATTGCGACTCTATGAAGATATGGTTTTAGGACGCTTATTTGAAGATAAGTGTGCGGAAATGTACTATCGAGGTAGAATGTTTGGCTTTGTCCATCTTTACAATGGTCAAGAGGCAGTATCTACAGGGGTAATTAAATCTATGCGGATGGATGAAGACTATGTCTGTAGTACCTATCGCGATCACGTTCATGCCCTTAGTTCTGGAGTTTCGCCAAAAGAAGTAATGGCAGAATTATTTGGTAAAGAAACAGGTTGTAGTAAAGGGCGTGGTGGTTCGATGCATATGTTTTCTGCCAAGCACAATCTCTTAGGGGGATATGCTTTTGTAGCAGAAGGAATTCCTGTCGCTACTGGTGCAGCTTTCCAAACTAAATATCGTCGCGATGCCTTGGGTGATGCTAGTGCAGACCAGGTAACAGCTTGTTTCTTTGGCGATGGTGCGAGTAACAATGGTCAGTTTTTTGAATGTTTAAATATGGCTGCTTTGTGGAAGTTGCCAATTATTTATGTAGTCGAAAATAACAAATGGGCAATTGGCATGGCTCACGAAAGAGCAACTTCTCAGCCTGAAATTTTTAAGAAAGCTAGTGTTTTTGGAATGCCTGGGTATGAAGTAGATGGAATGGATGTACTAGCAGTACGCTCTGTTGCCCAAGAAGCCATTGCCCGCGCTCGTGCTGGAGAAGGGCCCACTTTAATTGAAGCTCTTACCTATCGTTTCCGAGGACATTCTCTTGCCGATCCTGACGAATTGCGATCGCCTGAAGAAAAAGAATTTTGGGCAGAAAGAGACCCTATTACCAGATTTGCTAACTATTTAACTAGCAAAAATTTAGCTACGCCAGAAAAACTTAAAGAAATTGATAAGAGAATTCAAGCTCAAATTAACGAAGCTGTAGAATTTGGCGAATCTAGTCCAGAACCAGACCCCAGCGAATTACGCAGCTACATTTTTGCTGAAGATTAACAATCCAAATTTTGATTGGCTAGCAATTGGAGAGGATTTTAATTACCACCCAATTACTAGCTAATAGCGATCTAGCTAAAAACTAATAGCTTTCTTAATCGATATAACCTACTATAGTTGCGAAATCTTCAATATCATTAGAAGCAACGGGACGATTACCCATAATATAAGTATCACTAACATTAAGGGTGCTAACAGCTATAGGACGACTACCAGAAACAGTCATTGTGCTGCTAATTTTCATGCCACTTCTAACTACTGGACGAGTAGCACCAACAGAAGAATAGGTGCTGACTACATCTAAATGACTGGGTTCAACGGGTCGGTTATTAGGAAGGAAATGACTGGGTTTAACTGATAATGCTAAAGTTTCTTTGCTTTTAGTTTCTCCCGCTTGTTCTTCTTTATGTTCTTCTGGTGATGGATTGCCGTTAGCTTCTAAATTTTCAACTGTCATGAGATTATCTCCTGTTTGAATAAAGTTTCAATGTTTTTACTAGCTTACCGAGCGTTAAAAATTATTAATTTAATTCGCTGCTTTTATTTTCTCTTAATAATCACTTTTGTGGTAATATTTTAAAAGTTTTGTGGCAAAAGTCCAAGCATTAGTTAATCAGATTATTTTGTTTCAGGGATAAAAATCGCTGATATTGACGCAAAATTTGATTTTTATTAATTAAATTACGTCTTTGACCCACTAAAGTCTCATCTAACATTTCTTTAATCTCTTGTTCTTGAATTAACTGCTGCTCTATACGAATTCTTTCAATTACAGAAGCCATATCTAGTTTTTGTTCTAACCTTCTTACTTTTTGTCTTTGGAGAGCTAATTCTTCTTCTTGTTCTTTAACTAATTGAGTAAAATTGTCTAAATCTTTTTGTAAAGAAGAAATTGTCTCTAAGAGTTTATCTAAAGAAACCCGCTCGAAATTAGTCAAATCTGCTGTCAGATGTAGCTTGTCTTTTTTTGACTCTCTAGCCATCCGAGAAATAGTTTCCCATAGTTCTTCTTCTGGCTGTTGTAATATGGTAATTCCCTCGCTTGTAATCTGTTTGTTGTCGAATGCCTGATAATAGTAAGTATTTGGTTCGACCTTAGAGCTTACACCATTAATGATGATACCTAAAACATTTTGTCCTGACTGAGCGAGAATCTCTTTGGCAAATTGAGCTTTGATTCGATCTACTTGTCCTGGTTTTATTACTAATAAGACTCCATCAGCCATACGACCGATAATTGGTGCATCAGCGGTAAAATCTAGAGCAGGAGTATCAATTAGAACTAAATCATAGCGATCGCGCAGATAATTAAGTAAAGAACCCATTTTTTGTGAGTCTAATAGAGTTGCTGGATTGAGAGGAACTGTTCCTGCTGTCAGCACATCGAGATTAAGAGATACTTCTTTAATCGCAAATTTGTAGTCGAGTTGTTCGCTGAGAATATTACTCAAACCCACATAGTTATCAATTTCCCAGATAGAATGTTGGCTCGGTTGATGTAAATCGCCATCAATTAAGAGAACCCGCTTACCCGATTGAGCCATAGCTGCTGCTAAATTGGCAGATATCGTAGATTTCCCTTCTCCTCTAGCAGAACTAGTAATTACTATAGTTTTTAGACTGCGATCCGCGCTCAAAAACCCTAAATTAGACTGTAGCATTCGATAAGATTCGCTCACAGAAGAGGAAGGATAATCTAAAACTATCTGTTGTGGCAGTAAGGCAAGGTTGTCATATTCGACTAAACTCACTATTTCTGATTCTTCGAGCGCGGGAATAATACCCAGCCAATTGTACCCAAACAGATCTTTCGCTTCCTCAACAGTTTTGATCGATCGATCTGTCGCTTCGAGGACATAAATAGTAGCTGCTGCTGCTAAAAAAGCCAATAAACCAGAAGCTAAATAGTTAAGGGAACGATAGGGAATTGGTTCTACGGGAGGATTTGCATAATTAACTATCCGAAAATTACCAATATTTTGATTTTCAGCAATTTTGACCTCTTGTAATTTTTGTAGCAGATGAGCATAAGTAGTTTGCGCAATTTCTAATTCTCGTTGTAAAGCCTGAAGTTTTTGTTCTACTTCAGGTAAACTCGCAATAGTTTTTTGATACTGAGTCTGTACTTGGGATAGTTCTGCAACTTTCGCTTTTAAAGTTCGATCGACAGTTTCTAGTTGAATTAATTCTCTGGCTAATTGTTGTTGGAGTTCTCCTCCTGAATATCGAGCGAACAGAACTATTCCCTGCTTACCCGCAAGTTTTTGGATCCGCCTAGAGCGCGTGGCTTTTAAGGAAGCTAGTTGTTGCTTTAAGTCGATAATTTGTGGACTAGCATCGGTAAAACGATCTTTTTCCAAGGTTAAACGAGATTCTAATTGTTGAATTTGTTCGCTAATTTGTTGTACTGTTCTGTCTTGAACTATAGTGGTTAGGATAACAGCTTGCCGAGCATTTAACCCTAATTTTCTCTCTATGGCTTGAGTTTGAGTCTTGGTACTAAATATCTCCGCTCGAATATCGGCAATTTGTTTTTCTAGGTTATTAAATTGCCCTACTATCTCAGCAGATTTATTTTCTAGAAGGGTAATTTTATTAGCTTCTTGAAATTTGCGTACTGCTAGTTCAGCCTGTGCTAGGGTTTCTTTAGCTTTGGGTAATTGCTGTTCGATGAATTCACGGGTGGCAACTACTTCTGCGCGATTCGCGGATAAATGTTTTTCCAAAAAAACCGACATGAGTGTATTAACCGCTTCGGCTGCTTTATCTGGATTTCGATCGCGATAAGAAATAGAGAGTAACTCTGTTCCTAATACATTATTAATTGCCAAATTATCTAAAAATTGTTTTGGTTTAAGCAATTTTCCTGTTTCGTCTTGCCAGTTTAATTGTTCTATTGTTGCTTGAATAACTGGATTTGAAAAAATAATTTCTATTTCTGTATCGAGAGGATTATTTTGTGAATTATAGTTACTTTTTCGATCGGTTGTAGTTGGATCGATCGCCGAACTTATAGGATTTATATGTTTATATTGTAATGTTCCCGCAGCAGAATAAATTGGTTTTTTAAAATTTGTAGCTACAATACCTAGAGTTAGGAAGGTTAAAAACACTGTAATGCCAGGAAACCAACGTCTTTGCAAAATTAACCATCCCGATCCTAATCCATATATAGAAAGCTTTGGTGATTCCATATTCGCGATCTTAATTAAAACTTTAAATAAACTTGATTGAAAAAATAAGAAAAATTTAAATAATCTTTGAATATAAATTATTTAATAGTAAAAAACTCAATTTTTTCCGATCGTAAAGCAAGATTAATTGTCTTTCAATTGAAAATATCTTAGTTATTGAAAACTTCACAAATACTATATTTAAACTTAGTTGAATTTAATTAAATAACTTTTTAGTGCGTATTTTTTGGGAACTTACAAATTTTCACTTCAGCAAACAATAGAATCCAGATTGCTAGGATCTCGACTTTGAGATAAAATAAACTCATAACGAGTATGACTTATTAAAGTATGGAAATTAAAGAAATTTTAGTAGACCAAATTCGTCGCCCTTTACCGAGACAAACAGATAAGGTAAAAGTAGAGAGATTAGCTCGATCGATCGCCGAAGAAGGATTACACGAACCCATTGATGTCTTAGAAGTAGAAGGAAAATATTACGGTTTTTCTGGCTGTCATCGCTACGAAGCCCATCAGCTTTTGGGTAAAAAAACAATTAAATGCAGGGTACGTCGCGCACCTCGTGCGGTATTGAGAAACCATATTGCCTAGTTAAGTTATTAGTTAAGATTCAAAGGCAGCTACAACTAAAGAAACTGCAACAATAGGGGCAGTAACGGCTCTGAGAATACGACGACCAAGAGAAACAGGCTGATAACCAAGAGCGATCGCTTTTTCTACTTCTGTGGTTGTCCAACCTCCCTCACAGCCAATAGCAATTGTAATTTCCTCAGAAGATTTAGCTTGTAGACATTGCCATAGTGAAGGATGATGGTTACGAGCTACACAAATATAGCGAGCGGATGCCCTATTACTTTGGGCGATCGCCGTGGTAAAACTGACGGTCGGTAAGATAGTAGGGACAATTTGTCTTTCTGATTGTTCTGCTGCTTCTGTAGCAATTTTGCGCCAACGTTCCAATTTATGAGAACTAGGTTTGAGTAAAGTGCGATCGCCAATTGTCGGCACAAAAGTACTTACCCCTAATTCCGTACAACTTCTTACTACCGAGTCAAAATTATTACCTTTAGGTAAAGCAGCGATTAAAGTAACGGTTACGGGTAATTCTGTAGAGATATCAATTGCTTCAAGAATATAGGCGAATTCTCCCTTAATTTCAGCCAACCAAGACGTTCCCCGTCCATCCATTGCCACAAAGCGATCGCCATTTTGCATTCTCAACACTCGTTTGAGGTAGTGTTGCTGTGAGGAAGTGAGGGTAATTGTTTCTGCTTGCTTTTGTTCGGGAGCTATAACTAAACGATAAACCAAATTGATTAGAAGTTTACTAGTATGTATATGTTTATATGTTTAAGCTGTCAGCTATCAGCTATCAGCTATCAGCTTTTTGTAAGAAAAGTTGATTAATTAAGCTTATAGCTATTGAATGATGTTATCGATTAGTTTTTGTCAACCAATCTTCTAAAAGAGTATAAAGCACGGGGACTAAAATTAGACTCAAAAGACTAGAAGTAATTAAACCACCAATAATAGTAATTGCCATTGGTTGGCGTAATTCTGCGCCTGCACCCCAACCTAAAGCAATAGGCATCATCCCCAAAATTGTCGAAGCAGTAGTCATTATAATTGGTCGTAAACGGATCGTGCCTGTTTCTAAAATTGCTCGATCGCGACTTAAACCCGATCGACGTAACTGGTTAGCATAGTCCATAAGTAATAGGGCATTTTTATCGAGTAATCCCAAAAGAAGGATAACCCCAATTAAAGAAATCATGCCAAACTCACTTTGAGTTATTAATAAAGCGAGTACTGCCCCAATCATAGATAAAGGTAGACATAAACCCACGACGGCAGGTTCTAATAGTCTACCAAAAGGTAAAATTAGCAACAGCAACATACAAAAGACAGATAGAACCAAAGTACCAGCAAAATCTTGTAAAATACCCGTACTAAGAGCAGAATCTCCCGATAATTTTAATTCTACGCCTTCAGGAACGATCGAGCGGGCTATATCTACGACTTCTGCTGTAGCATCGCCGATGGCTATACCTTCTTGAAGATTGGCATCAAAATAAACTACCCTTTCTCCACTAAAATGTTCTATTTTAAAGAGGCGATCGCCTTTTATTTCCGAACCTGTAATAGTGAGATCGGCAAATCCTGCTAGCTGCCGAACGCGATTTTTTAAAACTCTAGCCGTTTCATTTAAACCTGCTATATCCGAGCCGACAAAAGCAACTCTTAAGTTTTGTTGTCTTTCTGTTTCAATAAAAGGAATATCTTCGACGCTAATTTCTACATCAGAAACATTAGCTAAAGCAGTTCGTAACTGTTGTTGTACTCTAGCAGTATTAACAAGGCGATCGCTTTTTAGTTTGACATAAAATTTTCCTCTATTGAGTTCACCTTTAACGCCAACAACATTATAAGTAGATTCTACTTCGGGCAAGGATAGAATAATTGATTCGATTTGTTCTCCTACTCTTAGGGTTCTTCGTAGTAAAATTCTTTCAGGCGATCGAGCTAAATTACTCAGCCAGGAAAAATTGCTCTGTTGTTGCTCTGGGTTTTGACGATCTTGAGAATTATTAGTTCGATCGTTAGGTAACAGCTTAGGTAATGGGGTGGTGTAAATGACATTAAATTCACCTCGATCTAATTGCGGAATAAAACCCTTAGGGACATAGGGAATTAAAGCAATACCAATCACAAAACTAAGTAAGGCTATTCCTAAAACAAGGGGACGATGAGATAAAGACCATTGCAGTAATTGACGATATCCCCGAAAAAACGAGCCAAAAACACCATTATAATCCTCTCCCGACCCTGGTACGGACGAATGACCGTTCGCAGATACCCTGTCTTCTGCCTTCGAGGTTTTTCTCAACCAATAGACAGCTAATACAGGAGATAGAGTACGAGCAACTAACAAAGAAGTAATTACGGTAACAGAGACAGTTAAGCCAAAAGGTTTAAAAAACTGCCCGACATTATTATTCATGAAAGCTATAGGCAGAAAAACGGCAACTATAGTTAGAGTAGAAACAGAGAC
Source organism: Xenococcaceae cyanobacterium (assembly GCA_051439545.1). GTDB lineage: Bacteria > Cyanobacteriota > Cyanobacteriia > Cyanobacteriales > Xenococcaceae > JASJDJ01. The sequence goes on from JBFRWK010000206.1 coordinate 20,096, forward strand.
GGTAAAGCCAATTTCACGGGTAGCAAGGATAACTGCTTGTTTGGGAGGATATCCAGCATCGAGGTAACGGACAATATTTTCTACTTCAACGATCGCATCATCAACAATAATGCCAATAGTTAAGGCTAAAGCAAGCAAGGTAATTGTTTCTAAATTAAATCCCGCGATCGCCATTACTATAAAAGTACCCAACAAAGAAATGGGAATAGCTAAAGCAGTAATAACTGTAGCAGCAAAGTTACGCAGAAAGCCAAAAATAACTAAAATAGCCAGTAAAATTGCTCCCAATAAAGTATCGATGGTTGCTTGGGTGGCTTCACGAATATAATTTGCTTGGGTTTGGGCTAAATTTATTTGTACTTCTGGTAGTTTTTCTTGCCAAGTTTGCATGGCAATATTTACTCGATCGACAACTTCTAAAGTGTTGGCTTTACTAGCTTTGACTATTTCTAGAGCTATTGCAGGTTGTTGCTTAAAGCTAACTAAAGTCGGAAAATTATTTTCTTGTTCTTGACTGGTATTAGAGGTATCGCCTAAGAGATTAACTTTTAACACTCCTTCTAATTGAGTTAGGGAAGGAATAATGTCTGTTTTAGCAATTTGGGTTAACTCTCCTAAATTTTTACTGTCGCTAGTTAGGGTATAACTAACTGCTTTAGACTCATTTAAATTAAAGGGAATAATTTCTAAGCTAGGTTTTGGAGTAAGATTGAGTTCCTCGATCGCATTGGTAGTATTTTTTGTTGCTACTTCCAAATTTATTCCAGGATCGAAAACAACAGTAACAACAGCTTGTTCTGAATAGGTAGAAGAAACTAACTCATCTAGTCCTGGCAAAGATTGTAAACTGTTCTCTAGAGGTATGGTAAGTTTTTGTTCTGTGGCGGTGACGGTTTCTAGCGGTGCTTCAGCCTTAACTATAACTACGGGAAAAGTGATATCGGGAAAAAGAGCATATTTAAGAGAAGTAAAGGCTAATAATCCTGCCGTAGCGATCGCCAACCAAAAACCTAAAGTCAACCGAGGATATTCGATCGCTAATCGAGATAAATTAAAACGCTCTCGTAAATATCTTAAATTGCATAACCTCACCATTGGCAATAACTAAAAATATATTTAAATAAATTTGACGCTCTATTATCCTTCTTCTCGATCGATCTGAGTTGACGGAATTTAGATAATAATTAGAGGTTTTCAGAAAATTACAACCGTCGAATTTCTCATAAGATTATAAGTTTAAAATTTATCTTAAACTTATCTAGTCAGAACTCTGTTAAAAATTTGCTCAAGTCTTACAAGTTCATCCTGAAATATTTCTTCCAATAACACTCTGTATTTTTGGGGCAATTCTCTTTTCTCTGACCGATCTGTTCTCTGAATACGTTTTTTAGCTAAACTGGTAATATATTTATTTTGAACACTAATATCTAGAAATTCAAATACCTGCAACAATAATTCTTCTGGTTTTTCAGAGATATCATCAAAAAAGCCAATGAATAAGTGATTTTCTTTTAGACCAGATGACCAGGTTTCAATCATTGAAGTATAATGACCACATTTTATTTGATAGCTGTTAGAGAAAAAATCTTCAAATTCTCGGTCTGATACTTCTGAGAGATTTTTATTACGCTCATTTAATAAATCTTTCTTAGCATGAGCCCATGCTCTCATAACTGGATTTCTAATCATCAAAATTGCTTTAATATCTGAGTTCAATGCAATAATTTCTTGAATAATTTCTTTGGATAAAACTGCATAAGATGCTGTTCCTTCACCTCTCACTTTAGGTCTATAAAATTCTCCATATTTCTTCAGCATAATAAGATTTTTCTTGACATATTTTTTAGGAGTTTCCTTATAAAAATTTAGATACCAAGCTAGATCATTAGATTGATAACCAGGAGAATTAGGTCGTTGAAGATAGTTGAAGAAAAATATTTCTCTCGGCTCAGTAAAGAAAACTTGAGGATGTAGTCTTAAATTTTCACATAACCAAGTCGTGCCAGTTCGCTGAGGACCTAAAACTAAAAAATCAGGAAAATTCTTTAGGCTGAGGTTATTTGTCGATATTTTAATATATTTAAGCTGCTGAATAATATCTTGATTAATTTTTTTCATAGCTAAAGCTTGTCAGGATTTAGGTATTAAATTGAGAGATTAAAGAAAAGCGACTGCCAATTCTAAAAATTGACAATTGACCGAGAGCCAATTGCCAATTAACTAAAAGCTTAGAGCTTAGAGCTTAGAGCTTAGAGCTTAGAGCTGGAGCTTCGCTCCTTTATCCTTGTAGTTTTTTACCCAACAACTGATTGGTTAACTTAGGATCGGCACGTCCCCCAGATTTTTTCATTACTTGTCCGACAAAAAAGCCTTTTAGTTTGGTTTTACCATTGCGGAATTTTTCTAGTTCATCGGGATGGGCTGCAATTACTTCATCGATAATTTTTTCTATTGCTGCTGTATCGGAAATTTGAATTAATCCTTTTTTCTCGACTAATTCTTTTGCCGAACCACCTTTAGTTAATAATTCGGGTAAGATTTCTTTAGCAATTTTGCCGCTAATCGTACCTTTAGTAATTAAACCAACTAATTCGGCTAATATTTCGGGTTTAAGAGCAATTTCGGCGATCGTTAGTTCATTACTCTTAATATAAGCAGCAATATCCCCCATAATCCAGTTAGCTACTTGCTTCGGTTCTCCGCCTGCTTCTACCGCAGCTTCAAAATATTCTGCCACAGCGCGATCGTCTGTCATAACTCTGGTATCGTAGGCTGATAAACCTAACTCGTGTTCGTAGCGATGACGTTTTTGAACGGGGAGTTCGGGTAATTCTGCTTTCCAAGCTTCCAGTTGTTCGCTAGCTACTTCAATAGGTGGTAAATCTGGTTCGGGGAAGTAACGATAGTCGCTACTACCTTCTTTCAGACGCATACTTTTAGTACGTCCAGAACCTTCTTCCCAAAGACGAGTTTCTTGATAGATAGGTTCGCCATTTTCCAGTGCTTCTATTTGCCTTTCTATTTCATAGTCGATCGCTTTTTGAATGGCACTAAAAGAGTTCATATTCTTAATTTCTACTTTAGTACCGAATTCTTTTTGACCTACAGGACGCACGGATATATTTACATCACAACGCAAAGAACCTTCTTGCATTTTTCCGTCACTAATGCCAAGATACAGCATAATGCGACGCAACTCTTGAGCGTATTCGGCAGCTTCTTTCCCAGAACGTAAATCGGGTTCGGATACGATTTCGAGTAAAGGAACACCAGCACGATTAAAGTCTACCAGAGAGTAAGTAGAACCATCCAATCGATCGCTACCTCCGTGAGTTAGTTTCCCTGCATCTTCTTCCATATGAAGACGAGTAATCCCAATTTTTTTACGGACGGGTTCGGAGTTTTGCTTTTCGGCAATTTCAATTTCAATCCAACCATGTTCGGCAATAGGCAGATCGTATTGAGAAATTTGATAATTTTTAGGTAGATCGGGATAAAAGTATTGCTTGCGATCGAATTTACTATAAGGTGCAATTTGACAATTAAGAGCGAGTCCTGCTTTAACAGCATATTCGAGTACTTTTTCGTTCAGTACGGGCAATACCCCAGGATAACCCAGGCAAATAGGGGAAACATTAGTATTGGGGTTATCGGGATCGAATTTTGTTGATTCGCTGCTAAAGATTTTGGTTTCGGTGTTGAGTTGACAATGGGTTTCTAGTCCGATAATTGCTTCGTATTCTGTCTTTTTTGGTGCAGAAGTAGTCATATTCTGTAGCCCAATAGTTAGTATCTATAGCTTTTTTATTGTATACGTTGGGACGAGCGAGTTTGTTTTTGAGGTGTTGCTAAATAAATTATATAGTTATTAGGTCATGCTGCTGGTTATTGACATACAATCAAGAGTAAGCAGAGAAAGCAAGTAGCTGAACTTAGTTTAAGTTTTTTCTTCATTGTTACTTGGCTGAATCTAGGTGTCATCTTAAATTAATTGAGGGCAATAGAGAAAAATAAATTATATCTTCACAGATATAAAGTCTCTAATACAAGAAGCAACACCCAAACAACATCTATTTTCCAGCCTATGCTTCAGAAACGTATTTTAGTTGTAGACGATGATGATGGCATCAGAGAGGTTATCCAAATTTGCTTAGAAGCGATCGCTGGTTGGCAAGTAATTGCTGCTGCCTCAGGACAAGAAGCACTCACCAAAGCACAAGAGCAACAGCCTGATGCTATTTTACTCGATGTTATGATGCCAAAAATGGATGGATTAAATACTTTTGAGAAACTACAAATTAGCGATCGAACTAAAGATATCCCCACTATTTTTTTGACAGCTAAAGTCAAAATGAGCGAACAAAAAAAACTAAAAGTCCTAGGAGTTGCTGGCGTAATTGTTAAACCTTTTGAACCTTATAGCTTAGTTACTCAAATCAAAAATATCTTAGATTGGTCGGACTAAAGTTGAATTTTTATTCAAACTAAAATAAGATCGATATTAAACTAGAGGACAAACTAAAGTGAATCAAAATTTTGGTATTATAATTCGCCAAGCAAGAAAAGATAAAGGCTATAGCCAAAGAGAGTTAGCGAAACTCCTTAAAGTAGACTTTACCTACCTATCTAAATTAGAAAACAATAGAGCAGATTATGCTCCTAAAGAAGAAGTAATACGCTCTTTAGCACGCCATCTTGATTTAAATGCAGAAGAGTTAATCTTTTTAGTAGGACGTATTCCTCAAGACAAAGAAGAATTGCTCAAACAACATTATAAAAATATGCCCACTTTATTTAGACGTATGGGGGAAAATCCAGAATTTGCCAAAAAAGTATTCCAAGAAGCTATTGCTGTAGACAGTCAATCTTCTGATTCTTGACTATGTCGTTAATAAATATTTTTCGTACCTTTCGATTTATTTCTAAAGTTGAAATCGAAGCGATCGCTTTAGAAATTTTAATTAAAATGCAGCGACAACCAAACTATATTCCTAAGTTTCCCTTAGATGCTAGTCGGGTAGCTGAATTTTTGGGACTAGATATTGTTTGGGATACTATTGCTGACGACGAACAAGGCGCGATCGCTGCTAGAATTTTACCCCTAGAATGTTTAATTGAAATCAATGATAATATTCCTCAACTGCAAGGAGGATTTGGCGAGTCAACTATTGCCCATGAAATCGGGCATTGGGTACTACATACAGATGTCGAACAAGTAGAACGCTATAAAAGACTACAAAACAAAGGCATTAAACTTAATATTCAACCTTTAATTTGCCGTAATGGAACTCATGTAGCAGGTATTGAATGGCAAGCACAATATTTTGCTGGATGTTTGTTAATGCCTCAATACATTTTATTAGAATTAAGAAAAGGAAAAGATTTAACAAAATGGTCGGATTTATACTTGTTAGCAGATGAATTAGGCGTAACCATTTCCAATTTAGTTCATCGTTTACAAGATTTAGGTTGGATCTATCTTGCTCCTAATTCTCGGAAAATACATTTAACTTCGATTCAAAATAAAACAAAGACAAGTAGTAAGCGGAAAATAACTACAAATTTAAGTAGCAACTAGCAAGTAGTAAGTAGCAACTAGCAAGTAGCAAGTAGTAAGTAGTCAGGGTTATTTCATTCTCAGTAGCCAGAGAATAAATTCTCTGTCTAAACATTTTAAGTCCTATAAGACGGACTTATGATTTAAGCCAAGCTCGCGCGTTCCCTAGATGAGTCTTACTCATCGGGGGTGGAAGAGGGACTTCAATAAAGAATAGATAACTATTAGCAGCAAAATATTAAATTCAGAAAAGTCCCTCTCCCCGCGCTCGCCAAATTCATTTCTTGGTGGATTATTGTTAG
>JBFRWK010000207.1:0-4215 GCA_051439545.1 Xenococcaceae cyanobacterium
ATAATTAAAGAATTATTAGTTAGTAATAGATAGATATCACAGACTGTTGTGGGACTCAAATCTCTATGTTTAAGACTAAATAAGGCTTTCAGGTTTTTCTCGATTTTCTCATGAATAATGCAGGCTAGTAAAGGTAATGAGTCCATCACTTGCGAAAAAGGCTGTTTTTTCTTATCGATAAAGTCAATATCTGTGCGTCGCAAACCAGGAAAATCGATTTCGAGAAATTGGTATTTTGATTTTAATTTTGATAAGCGATCGCCTTCGATTATTTCTGACCAATTAAGTTTTAGACCTCGATTGCGTACTAAAATATGCGGTAATTTTTCTCCATATGTTTGCAAAGAATCTTCTAGTAAATCTAGAGAAATATAGCGTTTCTCAGGTGAGTGAGGTACAGTTTTCTCAGAAGAAACTATCTGAGTTGGCAATGAAAGCATACTCTCTTGATCTTAGACAAAAAATTATTGACGCTTATCTTAACGAAGAAATTTCACAGAGACAGTTAGCTAAAAGATTTCGTGTTGCCACGAGTTTTATTATTAAACTGTTGAAGCAGTATCGAGAAACGGGGAAGATAGAACCTCTAGCTCATGGTGGTGGAGCTAAGTTAAAGGTTGCTCCAGAACAACTAGAGATACTAGCCGAGATCATAGAGGAGAATAATGACGCAACTCTTGAAGAACTCTGTCAAATATTTCAAGAGAAAACTGATTTGGTTGTTAGTCGTGCAACGATGGGGCGAATGAGTCAAAGATTGAATTTAACTGTTAAAAAAAACACTTCATGCAGCAGAGAAGGAAAGTGAACGAGTTCAAAAGCTCAGAAGCGAGTATTGGCAGCAAATTCAAACTGTCAAAGAAGAAGACTTTGTCTTTATTGATGAAGCAGGAGTGAATCTAGCTTTAGTGAGACTTTATGCCCGTGCGGTCAAAGGAAAAAGAGCAAGGGGAGTTCGACCTCAGAAGCGAGGAAAAAATATCTCGATGATTGGTGCTATTGCACTTAAAGGAGTTATTGCTTCGGCTAACATCTATGGGTCTTGCGAGCGCATCACTTTTGAAGCTTTCATTATCAATAAGTTAGTGCCTCAACTTTGGAAAGGTGCTTGCGTAGTTTTGGACAACAGTACTATTCACAAAGGAGAAGAAATTCAAGCTGCTATTGAAGCAGTGGGAGCCAAGTTAGTTTTCTTATCTCCTTATTCTCCCGAATTCAATCCTATTGAGAATTTATGGTCAAAGCTCAAAAGCCTTCTCCGTCGTATTGGGGCAAGAACCTATCAAGATTTGGATAAAGCGATCGCAACAGCCTACGCTCAAATTTCTTTAGACAACATTCGTAATTGGTTTACACATTCGTGTTACTGTACCTCATCCAATTGAGAAACGCTATATCACCATCTTCATAGTAGTAGCTAGCTGGAATTGAGTAGACTTTGAGCGTAGTTTCTCGGTCTATTCGGTTAGCAGAGATAATTAGTTTAGATTTAGGTGACTGTTCGATTAGTTCTTTATGCAGCTTAAAATCGCTACTTACTAACATTTCTAAGTCTAAAATAATTACATCTGGTTTATATTGTCGTGCTAATCTCAAACCTTTATAGGAGTCGGCACAATCATGAATCGTTAGTGATTCTTGCTTGTCTAATATTTTAGATAACCCAAATCTTTGAAAAGGGTCGCGTTTAATTAATAAGATCGTAGCTAATGGTAGCTTAAAATCATAATCTGGTATTTCGATATTATTATTGTTTTGACTCATTATTAGACCAATTTTTTGTTTAAAGCTTTTTGATTTTAATTAAAGAATCTCTGGGAATAGCTTCGATGCAAATTAATCATAAATCTGAAGTCTATTACTGTCTATTCCCTAAAAAAATAGTGCAAAATAATGAGATTGGAAGTACAAAATTTACTAGTGATTAGAAATTGAAACTCACAATACTTGTATTAAATAGAAAAATACTTTGCTCATGCCTGAAATATATGTTTTTGGTGGCTGTAACGGCTCTGGAAAGACAACTTTAGCTACTACAATATTGTCCTCATTAAACAATCAACTTGAATTCGTCAATGCTGATATTATTGCTGCCAAACTAAACCCTAATGATGTTGATTCAGTTGCTATTCAAGCCAGTAGATTAATGCTAAAAAGATTAAATACACTCTCTCGACAGAGAACTGACTTTGCTTTTGAAACCACTCTGGCTGCCCGCACATTCTCTCGTTTTTTAAGAAAATGTAAAGCACAGGGATATAGAATTAATCTAGTCTACGTCTGGTTGGAAAGTGCAGAATTAGCAGTTAATCGAGTAGCTAGAAGAGTAGCATCTGGTGGTCATAATATTCCAGAGGATATAATACGTAGAAGATACGAACGAGGTAGAAACAACTTTATCGAGCTTTATCTACCAATTGCCGATCGCTTTCAAGCCTATGATAACTCTAAGGATAACAATAGCTTAATCGCTTATCGTTCTACCTCAAACCAAGAACTTACTGTTATTAAACCAGATATTTGGAATCAGATTATTAACAATTAATTATGAAAAAGATAGATTTTTCTCCTGAAAATATTGGTAAATTATTTCAAAAAGCTGTAGATGAAGCGATCGAACAGCACCGAATTAAAGGCGAATCGATCGCCCTGGGTGAAAATGGCCAAGTGAAAATTATCCCCCCAGAAGAAATTACTCCCCTGGCAGATAAACTCAAACAAAGAGAAGCTCATCGACAGCAAATTCACTAACTTTACCTAACTTGCCAAACTCAATTTAGTTGGAGTATATCTGGCAAAATCTACAAATAAACCCCAGGCATCGGCAAATCTTAATGGTAGTTGCTGCTGTCTCAATCTACTCGACTCAATCTTACCTAAATTCAACTCAAATAGAAGCTCTTGCTCTATTTTCAAGGTCGAGCTAATTTGCTCATCTGAATATTTAGCTACAAAGTAATCGTTTAATTCTTGTCTGAAAAATCCCGATGTACCGCCTGTATAAATCAGCTTATCCAACTGCTTTTGAGTAGGTAGAACTTCATCCATCCAGCTTTCAAGTAATTGCCAATATTCTCTTATTGAATTGCTTATAGCAGTTTCAATCTTAGTTTTTTCAACTTTTGCTCTCTCCTTATTCCTAGATTTCAATAATTCTCCCACTTCAATCTTCGTTACCAATCTCTCTTCACCCAATGCTGTTTTGTAGTTAATAATATTTTCCTTATTTGTGTGAATAGCAGATTTAATATCCTCTCTAGTCAAACCAGATGTTTTCTTGATGATGAGATCGCTAAAGTTGTAAAAGCCTAAATTGGTAGTTTCGCTATCGCTCAAACTAAGCGTACCATCTTTAAATAACAACAAACTGGTATTGCGATAACCAAACATTAATATGGCAAAGTTTTGGACTCGATCTCCTTTAAGGTGATGGAGTTTGAGCAGATTAGATGCAATACCGTAACCTTCTGGTCTACATCGATATCTTTGTAATTCTACTTGATAATTATCTGTCTGAAACTGAAACTTGCTAATCGATTCTCTTAATTCTTTCTCTAATTCAGCATTATTACTAGATTCACCAAATGGTAATAGCAAAGCTAAGTCCAAATTAATTTGCTTAGATAACTTTTCTTTGACCGCGATCGCCCCGACAACCGCCAGAATTTTAGGTACGATTGATTCGTATTTTAGCGATCTGATGCTAGTTGAAGCACGATACTCCCGTGCCAATCTACCTACTAGATAGCAAGAGTTGTCATTGAGTTGTAACCAAGCATTGTGTTCGGGTTGGCTAAATTCTAAATTTTGTCGTAGATTCGTCACCGTATCTATATTCAATTTCAGCATTTGTGTATCCATAGTTAGATACTTTGGCTGACCGCTTCTACCAATTCGATATAGTACTTTAGTTAAACTCGTACCGTGGTCGCATACTATAGTTAATCTTGAAACTCGCTTATTCATTTTTCTATTGGTAATAAATTGTTTTGACAAAATGTTTTGACTAGTTTCCCCAGTCTCCAAGAACAAGTCTATTGGCTTCAATTTCTTGTTTATCTACAAATTCTTCCCATAGTTTCCACTGACCCGAGAGAAAACCTGGACAAAGATGGACAGTCTTCCCTAGCTTAAGGATTTGGGAGTCTTATTTTTTCGTCCTTGTGAGGACAAAATCCTCATTTTTTAGTATTTTTGTACTGAAAAATGAGCCGA
>JBFRWK010000208.1:0-23842 GCA_051439545.1 Xenococcaceae cyanobacterium
AGCGTTTGACCCTGCTTAAATCGGCTTGAAAAAAACTACACACTGTTGAAACCCTTATTCTGCTTAAATTTGACCAGACAAGGGTTATAGCGGAGCAAAATATCTTGGTGAGAAATGCGGGTAAAGCCCTTTCCTTTAAAAAATAAATATTAGATCGAGTCGCCATTTTTGCCCATCGAGACGAACAAGGTTAATCTGTTTGATAAATTCACGAAAATAAAATCTGCGTTCTGCTTCTGACAAGTCTAACCAAAATTGAGGTAAAGAAACTGCCTGTGCGATCGCTGGTAAATTGCCTGGGGGTAATTGGGCTAATTTTTTTTTGCTATCGGCAATTTCTGTTTTTAAATTGTAACTCCTTAGATTAGCTGTTTCTTTATCTAAAATACCTTGTTCTTCTAGAGTTGGTAGCTGCTGTAAAATAGCTTTTTTTTGTTCTATTTCTTGAATAATTGTTTGTTGAATATTATTGATATTGGGTAGTTGTAATTTATTCACCGTATTAGGTAGATGGCGACAGATAACCGCGATCGTCTCTTCCAGTATTTTTTGATAGGCAATGGATTTACAGTGAGGTTGTCGAAGACAATTAGTCGGGCATAAATAAAGATATTCTCGGTCTTTTCGTCTTCTAGTTACACGAGTAATTTTCATAGAAGAAGAACATTGTTGACAAAAAACTAAACCAGCTAGAGAACGAGGTGCGCTAGCAGTGCGGGGTGAAAAACGACGATTGCGACGGAGTAAGCGATCGATCTGGGCAGCTTCTTCGCGAGTCAGAATAGCTGAATGAGTATCTGGAATGATTGCGCCATTTTTGTATTTTAAATCCCCTCTGTAGACTACATTCGTTAGCCAAGCACTACCAGTAGAAGGAGATATTTTTTTACCATATCTTTTTTCTAAATATCTGACTGCATCTCGCAAAGAACCAAATAATAAAAATCTTTCAAAAAATTCTTTGACAACAGGAGCAGTACTTTTATCAATAATATATCTATCCTGACCCCGACGATAGCCATAGGGAGCTTTACCTGGAGGGGGAAGAGTTTTAAGCCGATTGTGAGCGTGTCCTTGCCTGAGACGAGTTTGAAGCTGATTTTTTTGGACTTCTGCCAGTAATCGAGCTAAATTAGCTTTAATATCTTCAGATTTTGCTTGCTGAAATTGAGAAGAAACATAATCTTGTTCTACTGCTACGATCTCTATACCTAAAGATTCTAAGGATAAAAGGCGATCGCTAACCTCTTCTAGAGTATCTCCTAATTCCGCTAAATGGCGGATTAATAAATAACTGGGACTCTCTATCTGAGAATCTTCGAGCAGTTGTTGTAGTTGTTGTCTTTTTCCTAAATCTTGATAAACTTCATCTATTTCTAATCCCCAAAAATCTCGATCGGGGGGAATTTCTAGCAAAGGATTAGTATATACATAAGCAATAATTTTCATCTCTTTCGGTAAAATTTTGGCATAATTTTCTTCTCTGGATTAATTACAATATTGAATAGGCTCCACTATATACTATTCAAAGACAAAATGAACTTATCTCTTAATAAGCTGGGTGTTTATTTGGGAATTTTGGCACTTGGCGGTGGTGCTGGATTTTGGGGAAGTCGTTATTGGCAGGAGCGATCGACTTTTGTCGAACCATCTCCTATTTATTCAAGAGTGATACCCGTTCCTCAGGAAATCAATACCGCAAATTCCAGCCCAAACATTAATTTTATCGCTCAAGCTGTCCAAAAAGTAGGCCCAGCAGTAGTTCGGATCGATGCAGTTCGTCCAGTGTCTTCTGCTGTACCAGAAAGATTCCAGCAACCTTTTTTTCGTCGCTTTTTCGGGGATAGGGATACAACGCAATCGGAAAGAGTAGAAAAAGGTACGGGATCGGGATTTATTATTAGTTCTGATGGTCGTTTGATTACCAATGCTCATGTGGTAGAAGGAACTAATAAAGTTAAAGTAACTCTTAAAGATGGTCAAGTTTATGAAGGAAATGTAGTCGGAGTCGATCCTATAACCGATGTGGCAGTAGTTAAAATTAAAGGAAAAAATCTACCTACAGTAACTTTGGGTAAAGCAGAAGGACTTACGCCAGGAGAATGGGCGATCGCGATCGGTAATCCTCTTGGTTTAGATAATACCGTTACAGTAGGTATTATTAGTGCTTTGGGACGTTCTAGTTCTCAAGTCGGTGTTCCTGACAAAAGAGTAAGATTTATTCAAACGGATGCTGCGATTAATCCTGGTAATTCGGGAGGCCCTTTGTTAAACTCTCAAGGAGAAGTCATTGGCATCAATACTGCAATTCGTGCCGATGCTCAGGGATTGGGTTTTGCTATTCCCATTGAAAAGGCTCAACATATAGCTCAACAACTTTTTGCTAAGGGACAAGCCGATCATCCTTATTTGGGGATTAAAATGATGACTCTCGACCCTGGAATCAGAGAATATATTAATTTGAGTCGCGAGTACGATTTTAAAGTAACAGAAAAACAAGGGGTAATTATTGTCGAGGTGATGCCCGACTCTCCTGCTGCTAAAGCTGGTTTGCAAAAAGGAGATACTGTTATTAAAGTCGGTGGTAGTTTAGTCAAAACATCGGTAGATGTACAAGAACAAGTAGATGCTAGTGCCATCGGTGCAACTTTGCCTGTAGAAGTTATTCGTAAAGGTAAAGTAAGAACGATTGAAGTAAAACCAGAAGCCTTTCCTCAACAAGAATTTGAATAGATATACCAATGCAATGTGATTGAAGCAGAAGTCCATTCCTATTTACGTGCTTTTCTTAAAGCTCAAAATAATCCAGATTGGCCCCATCATTTAACGATGGCAAGATTAATAGCCAGAGCATTACGCTTAGGAAGACCTGCTTTAATCCAAACGGGTAGTAGTGTGGGTAGATATTGTTTGAGCTATTTAATGCCAGCTTTACTCGGAGATTGGTCGGTTGTTTTGGTTGTACCAACTTCTATTCAACAACATTTGCTTCAACAGGAAATTCCTTTACTAAAAAACTGGCTAAAAACAGAAAAAAAGGTAGTAGTTGGCGATCGCTGGAATGGAGAAGGTTTACTCTTAACAACACCTCAAGCTTGGTTGAGAGATCGTCTCGATCGAGAAGGTCGTTTTCCTCCTAATCTTGTCACCATTATTGATTGTGCCGATGACCTAGAAACATGGGTGAGAGAAGAATTGACTCTTACCCTCGAAATGTCTGAATGGTATTACTTAATTGAGACTATTCCTCAGTATACTCAACTGCTCCAAAATACCCGCATCAAATTAACTCAATCTGTTTTTGCTCATCCTACTAATCCTTACCAATGTTATTTACTAGACAAAGTAGAACGAGAAAGTATTACTAATTTACTGGCAATTTTAGCTCAAAAAGACTTACTAACCCCCAACTTGGAAAAATTTTGGCAACAATGGCAACAAGCAGACTCGATCGTTTGGGCAACTAGAGAAGCACAAACAGGAGAATTTACCATTCACATCTCTCCTCCAGAAATAGCCAATACCCTTCAACCAATTTGGGAGCAACAACCAGTTATTTTAATTGGTAGTTATCTCGATCGCGATCCTAAAGCCTTAACTTATCGTCAACAATTAGGTCTAGGGGAATTACTCTGTTTGCAATTTTCCCCTAATAGTCGTAACGAATATATCCAACTTTACTTGAGCGATCGATTACCAATGCCTAATACCCCCGATTTTCAAAACAGTCTACTCCCTCAGATCTTAAATTTAACTAGTTTGAGTCGTAATATCCCCAAACCCGTGGTTATTTTAATTAACGATGTCCCGTTAAAAGCCCAAATAGGTGCAGTTTTAGCAGCAGAATTTGGTTCGATCGTGCAGGTAGAAAAAACAGATTTGACAGAAGATGGTATTTTAATTTGTGGTTGGGAATTTTGGCATTCTTTTGTCCTCAAAAACTATGCTCTTAGCTCCTCTTCATCGATAGAGTTAGCCAAACCCCAACTGTTAATTATGACAACCCTCCCCTTACCCTCGTTAGAAAATCCTTTAGTTGCCAGTCGGGTTGCTTATTATAAACGTCAACGTCAAGATTGGTTTCGCCTTTATCTGTTACCTACTGCTCTCAAAGCAATTCAACAAGCAATCATCCCCCTACGAGAATCCCAAGGAGTGGTAGCTCTTTTAGATAATCGAGTCAATCATCGCAGCTATGGTAAGACCGTTTTAACAGCTTTAGAACCTTGCGCTCGAATAAATTACATCGATCCTACTTGGTTTGGTTTGCGACTTTAAATTGCCTCAACTCTAGACTAAAGAGTTATCTGAGTAACGGCAATATTACCAGAAAAACACACATCTACATCTGTATTAGGCGATCGAGGTCTTTGGGCATATTCTCCTTGATAGTAATATAGGTCTTGCTCTACCCGATAGCCAACTTTTAAAGGATCGATACTCTGTTGGCAAAACACGAGATCTGGTTCGGCAGCATCGGGTGTTAAATGAGGTAAATTAACATTCCAGAAACTATTAGCTGGTAAGGGATGATTACATAGTTTTTCAATCACATTGGCAGTCCATCGAGTTGCCCTATCCCAATCAATTACTAAAGGTTTTTTAATCCAATGAGAAATAGCGATTCCAGGCACACCATGAATTGCTGCTTCTCTTACTGCTGCTACTGTCCCCGACATATATACATCTATACCCAAATTACCTCCAGCATTAATACCCGAAAATACCCAGGCTACATCCTCTGCTACCTGAGTTAGGGCAATACGAGTACAATCTGCGGGTGTACCATCAACAACATACTCTTGAGGCGAGCGACATTGTAGTTGTAGTGGTCTACTTGTAGTTACACGGTGTCCACAACCAGAATGTTGTACGTGAGGAGCAACAATAATCCCCTCGTTATCGATCGCTTGCATTAACGCTTTAATGCCAGGAGCGTCTATACCATCGTCATTAGTCAAAATTATAGTCATAGGAAATTTTTTGCCCTTAAAATATGGTCGGATTAGCCCAAGTTAATGGCTTAATGAAACCCTCAGCTCTATAAATTACGAAAAAAAAGAAAAATTAACTACTAGTTTTAGTCTTAGTAATTAACAGCCAGCTATTATCATCTTCTTTGGGGGGATTAAGGATTTTGACATCCTGAAGATTGAGCTTGTCTAGGGTTAAACTATCGACCAACAAAAAAGGTTTAGATAGTTTTTGCCAACGCTCTTTTAAAGTTTCATTAGATGCAGGAACGACTAAATGCCCACTATAAAAATTGAGTGAAGGACGGCTACTCTGATAAGAAGTATATACAAGCTGTTTATCTGGAACTGTTTGCTCGATCGCTGCTGCAATTGGTTTTACAGGCTCATCTCGATTAAGTTCCCAAATCCAATGAGAAGAATTAATCAGTAAAAACAGAGAAACGTACATTCCCCAGAATAACAAAGCAATAAATTGTCGATCGCCTTTAGCCAATAAAAGAGTGGTTATTCCCAAAGTTAGAGTTAAAGAAATAAAAATCAAAACTAGAGCAATGTCTAGGTAATTTTTCCAGACAAAATATAATCCGACACCAATAGTCAAGCCAGTCATCAATCCAAACCCCATAGTCCAGAAGCGTGGATAGACAAGATAACTTGGTGCATGGCGAATTCGCTCTAGCTGTATTCCTGTAACTAAGGCAAGAGCGGGATAAATAGCCAAAGCATACCAAGCAAAAGCCGAGGCGATCGCCAAAGCAGCAATTAGATAAACACCGCTCCAGACTAAAATTAATTTTGACCAACCCCAATTTTGCTCTGCCCAAGCTAATTTCAAGCCATAAAAAGTAAATACAATCCAGGGCAAAGGGTATTTAAGTAAAGATAACCCATAATATTCCCAAGAATGAACTTCATCTGGTAGCCACCTCAAACTGACTAGAGATTGCCATAACAATTCTAGATGCAACCAATTATACTGATGCCATTGCAGTATATACCAAGCCAAAGCAGGAACAATTCCCAAACCAATACCAATCCACAAATAAGCAGAAGTAACCAAACGAGGCGTATCCCACAATAAAAACAAAATTACTACCCCAGCTAAGAGTAACCCCATCAGTCCCTTGGTTAAAAGTAAGGCAGATAAACCAAGTCCCGTTACTAATGTCCAGCGTAAATCGCGACGGGAGCGCAACATTCCCCAAATTGTCAGCAATTCAAAACAAAGTAACGGGCCATCCAACATTGCCAAGCGAGATTGATAAATTACTGGCAATAAGGTTAAATATACTAAAGCCGAAAATAAAGCGGGAATTCGGGCAACAAAAATTTCGCGACCAACACCATAAACTAACAAAACAGATATGGATGCTAAGATAGCTCCAGGTAAACGAGTAGTAAACTCATTGACCCCACCGAGCGCATAAGTAAAAGCAATCAAATCATGAACCAGAGGTGGATGGTTTAAATAAGGCTTGCCCCATAAAGTCGGAAAAATCCAATTCCAAGTACCTTCAGGTGCTTGCAAAATTTCCTTAGCTACCTGCGCTATAGTTGCTTCTTTAGGATCGAGTAGAGGTAAACTACCCAAATTAACCACAAAAAGAATTAATGCAGCTAGAAATAAACCAATAATACAAAAAGACTCTAACCAACGTTCTTCCTGACGTAATTTATTTTGAGAACGTCCCCACAAAAAAGCTTGATGATATGCCATAACCGAAAGTCAATTAAAATTTATTTTTGTATACACGATTCTATTCAGAATAATCGTTGGCTAGTAGATTAAAATTCCCTACTATAATTTTTAGTTCTCTAATAAATGTTACTTTTTTTGCCCATTAAAAGGTTAGGGTATTAAGAAAGCTGTAATCTTTATCAATTGTCATCATAATTCAAATGTTAAAATACGCGAAATGATTGACTCAGTCATTTTAATGATTGCTACACCTATTATTCGATTTATTCGATCTGCACCGAACGCAAACTTAAACTCAGCTTATGGAAGGATCTTTTGAACTTACCCTACAAATAGTTATCGCCGTTCTTGCAGGTATTACTGCTCAAGTCTCTGGTGAATATTTTAAAGTACCGAGCATTGTTTTTTTGCTCCTTTTTGGCATTTTATTAGGGTCTGATGGCTTTAACATCCTTCATCCTCAAGAGCTTGGCGTTGGCTTAGAAGTATTAGTGGCTCTAGCAGTTGCCATTATTTTATTTGAGGGAGGGCTAAATTTAGAGTTAAGGGATTTAGGTAGAGTTTCAGGTAGCTTACGCAATTTAGTAACCGTAGGAACTCTAATTACTCTTATTGGTGGAGGGATGGCTGCCCATTGGTTAGCAGAATTTCCCTGGTCGATCGCATTTCTCTATGCTTCTTTGGTAGTAGTTACGGGTCCTACCGTAATTAGTCCTCTTTTAAAACAAGTAAAAGTCGATCGCCAAGTTGGTACACTTTTGGAAGGAGAAGGGGTTTTAATCGATCCTGTGGGGGCAATTTTAGCCGTAGTAGTATTAGACACTATTTTGAACAGTAGTGCTGCTCCTGGTGCTATTTTTAGCGGTCTTATACTCCGTTTGGGAATTGGTGCGCTCATTGGTGGAATTGGCGGTTGGTTGCTCAGTTTCATGCTCACGAAAGCCAATTTTTTATCAGAAGAACTCAAAAATCTAGTAGTTTTAGCAGGATTATGGGGTTTATTTGGCTTATCTCAGAGTATTCGCAGTGAGTCGGGCTTGATGACTACAGTGGTTGCGGGTATTGTTCTTAAAGCTTCATCAATTCCCGAAGAAAGACTGCTAAAAAGATTTAAAGGTCAATTAACGGTTTTATGTGTATCGGTTTTGTTTATTTTGCTAGCTGCCGATTTGTCGATCGATAGTGTCTTTGCTTTAGGCTGGGGAAGTATTGGGGCAGTCTTGGTACTTATGCTAGTAGTCAGACCTATTAGCATTGTTCTGTGTACTTGGAATAGTACTCTCAACTGGCGACAAAAATTATTTCTCGCTTGGATTGCTCCTAAAGGAATTGTCTCTGCCTCTGTTGCTTCTTTATTTGCTATCTTACTCACGGAAAAAGGTATTAACGGTGGCGATGCCATTAAAGCTTTAGTCTTTCTCACTATTATGATGACCGTCTTTTTACAAGGTCTAACAGCTCGTTGGGTTGCTCAATGGTTACAAATTACCTCTAGTCAAGCTAACGGAGCAGTCATTATTGGCTGTAATGCTTTGGGTCGTTTGCTCGGCGGTTTATTCCAACAAGAAGGAGAATCTGTCGTGCTAATTGATACAGATGCCGAAGATTGTAAAAAAGCAGAGGCAGAAGGCTTATCCGTGTTTCAAAGTAGCGGTCTCGACCCCGACGTATTAGAAGAGGCAGGAATCGATTCTATGGGTACTTTTATTGCCTTAACTAATAACGGAGAAGTTAATCTAGTCTTAGCTCAACGAGCAGCAGAAGAATTTCAACCTCCCCGAGTTTTAGCTGTATTTCCTCATAACAAGGAAAGCAATGGCACTACTAGCAAAATTAAAGTCAGTCAGGCTTTTGTCTCTCAACTCCCCGTCAAAACTTGGAATACCTATCTTGATGATGGACAATTCAAACTAGGCATCACAGTTTTGAAAGAACCAAGTTTTTCTTTTCAACAAGCTCATCTACAAGCATTAATTCGCTCTGGGGAACTTTTACCTCTATTGATTAAGCGGGAAAACAGCTTACAAATAGCCAAAGCTGGAGAAGATTGGCAACTAGGAGATGAAATAATTTTCCTCATGCACGATCCCCGTCCTAAACTCCTCAAACGGCTTTCTGGTGCCAATCAATCTTCTCGCTTAACCCTAGAAAAACTTAGTGAAGTAGAAGAATTACCCATCTCTGCTCCTATGCCTCAATCGCCAAATTAGTACAATAGCTTCCCGTTTTTAGGAAAAAAATTAGATTTTTTCTATAATTAAACAAGTTAACAGACATTATTATGATGAACAGATAGATCGACTTTAATAGGAAATTATGATAGATATAAAATTAGTAGTATTAGTCTTAACTAGTCTATTTGTGGTCTCTTCTCTATTTTTTGGCACTAAAAACGGATTTTATGATTCTGATAACTACGACGGTAATGGTTCGGCACATTAACACTAAATGGTTTTATTAGTCTAATCGCTCATCTGCTCGAAGCTGAGAGTTTAACTAATAAATTCAATCCTAGCGAAATGAAATTGATGGAAACTTGATTTTTCTTACTAGTCAATGACATCAACGCCAACGTTATTCTGTTGTATAAATGTTAGAGCCTAGCCTATTCCTATAAGTTAGTCAGCTTGACTCTGCGGTAAAATTACAAGGTCCGAACTGAAAGCATTCTGTGGTCATCAGTTATTCCAGTGTGAAAGTCATGAGAATCCACGGAGGATAGACTAGGCATTGCGGTCAATGTATTAGAATTGGCTCATAGAAGCGCGTTAGTTAATGATAGCCATCAGCCGGCGTTACTCTGAGGTAAAACTACAGAACTTATGCCGATCGCATTTCGCGGTAGGTTTTTGAAGGCTAGAATTATGAGTAAGCGTCGTCTATCCTCTTCAACAAATTCAAGTTCATTATCCTGTCTTCCTTATAGTGTGGGACATGATAATGGTGGAGTATGTTTGTTGTTGCAAATGGGTCCTCATCGTATCCTTCTCGATTGTGGACTAAAAGATTTATATCCTTTAAAAAAAGACGATCGGCCTCCAGCAGAATTAATTTTTTGTTCTCATGCTCATGAAGATCATAGTCGTGGGTTGCTAATGCTTCATGAGAGCTTTCCTCAAATACCAATTTATACGAGCGAAGTAACAGCAAAATTACTTGAGTTATACTGGCAAGAACAAAAAATAGGTGAAAAGAATTCTGTATATCAAACTTTACCTTGGCAATCTCCAGTTAATGTAGCTGAAAATCTGCAAGCGGAACTTTTTCCCGCAGGACATCTGCCTGGGGCAGCAGTAGTTGTTTTGACCTATCAAACAGCTAAAAAGAATTACAAGGTAATGTATACTGGAGATTTTTCTTTATCTAACTTTCAATTGGTTGAGGGTTTATCTATTGAAAATTTTCGAGGCTTATCTCCTGATGTTTTAATTATAGAAGGTACTTACGGTACAGTACGCCATCCTCATCGCCGTAAACAAGAAAAACATTTGATGGAGCGTATTAATCAAGCTCTTATCTCCGATAAGAATGTCTTTCTCCCCGTACCGCCCGTTGGCTTAGGTCA
The DNA here is from genome assembly GCA_051439545.1 of Xenococcaceae cyanobacterium. Classification (GTDB taxonomy): domain Bacteria; phylum Cyanobacteriota; class Cyanobacteriia; order Cyanobacteriales; family Xenococcaceae; genus JASJDJ01. The sequence goes on from JBFRWK010000208.1 coordinate 10,241, forward strand.
AGAAATTCTAAAATTACTACGTTCTCATCACCAATTTACAGGCAAAGATTTAGATATTTGGGTTGATGGGATAACCGCTCAAGCTTGCGATATTTATTTAGAATTACTCAATCAATTTCCCGCCTCAGTACAAAACTTTGCCAAACATCAATCTCTGTTTTGGGACGAGCGAGTTTGTCCTCGTATGCGAAGATTAAGGGAAATAGACGATTTAGAGTCGGGAAAGTTGCCCTGTATTCTGCTAGCAGACTACAATGCTGACCTAGTCCAATATTTATCAGCAGGAGCGAGGGATTGGCTAATTTTACTTCACGAGCATCCATTGAGAAATATCGAGTCAAACCAAGAGCAGTTTCTCAAAATTAAAAATCTCAAAAATGTAGAAATAGATAGTTATCTTTTAGCCGAACATAGTGACGGTCGCAATACGACCCAATTAATACATAATCTACGTCCCCAACATATTATTTTTGTCCATGGTTCTCCTAACTATCTGGTAGAACTTACTGGACTAGAAGAACTTCGTAATCGCTATCAACTCCATGCTCCTTCTAACAATACGCTAGTCGATCTGCCTATTGGCGATCGCTTTATTCAACCAGTAACTCTCCCACCAAATAACTATGAGGGGGAATTGAACGAAGTCGGCTCTTATATTACAATTAGTCTTCCCGATGCGATCAACACCGATCCTCGCTGGGCTAAGTTTGCCGATACTGGCTTAGTTGAGGCTCGTTGGCAAGGAGACGAATTGATTTTGCGCGGTTTGTCTCAAAAAGAATTGCTCGACCAAAATAGTGAAGATAAAATATCTACAGATATTGACTGCTGTAGTACTTGCAGGTTTTATAGCGATCGACGTTGTTGGAATCAATCTTCTCCTCTCTATACTTTTAAAGTTATCCCAGAAGGTTATTGTCCGGTTTTTGAATCGGCAGAAGCAAATAATTAATAATAATTAATAGTTAACAATAATTAATACTTAATAATAGCTAACTATTAATTGTTAGTTAATTTATTCTTGATTGGTTTCTGGAAAATGAGGACGTATTTGTTCTGCTTCTGGACATTCATCAGAAATAGGTATTTCTAAGTTGCTTTTAGAAACAGATGCTAGTTTTTGGGTTACAGCACCAATACTTTCGAGTCGTACCATTTCTTCCCAAGAACTAATTTCGTCATCTTCTTCCGTTTCATAGCGTATAGTTACTAAATCTCCCTCGAAATCAACAATACGACCGTTTTCTATCCATCGCTGCTGATCCCGCAAGAAAATACAAACATCACGACCGTCTTGATAGAGTTGATAAATCTTGCGGTGTAGCATTAGTTTCTCCTGTTATGAGTAACTCCCTTAAATATCATTTAAGCCTTATCTTTATTAATAATATTGTGACACAATGCCAAAATATAGTAACTACCTTAGATTAGCTTCTTATTAGGTTAATATTTCTTTTTGGTGTCGTTCTAACACTTTTATAATAATTGAAGCAACTGTTTCTGGTTGTTCTACCATAGATAGATGACCGCATTCGGCAATTTCAAAAACATTATCACCATTTTGAGCAAAAAGCTGATGAAAACTAGCTAAATGATTCACATATTTTAGCTCCATTACTCGATCTTTTGCTCCAGCTATAAAATAAACTGGTTGGGATAAACTAGCCACTAATCTTGGTAATAGATGAACTTCAGATTCTGTAGTTGAATCTAGTAATGAGGCTAAAGCTGCTTGCTTATCTGCTCTGAGAAAATCAATTACTCTTTGACGACCCCATTGAACTGTCAAAGGTTGCTCGACCACGATCCTCGCGAATAAAAAATTAATTAGAGGAATATGTGCCAACCAGCTAGGACGAAATTGAATTAAATATTTACCGACCTGACGAAAACGTTCAAACTCTTCTTTGAGGTAAATACCTCCACCAGAATTTAAACAAATTACTCCTTCTACTCTTTCTTTAGCATAATTTGCTGCCCATAAAGCAATACTACCACCTAAAGAATGCCCAATCAGCCAAGCTTTTCTAATGTCTAATTCTTGTAATAAATATTTCAAATCGTTAGCGTAAGCAGCTAAGGTGTAATCACAAGATAATGATTCTGGTTGAGAATTAGATTGATGGGGTATTTTTGTATCTCCAAATCCTCTAAGGTCATAAACTAAACATTGATATTCACCTGATATTTGTTCGAGCAATGGTTGCCAATAATGCTGGCTTAGTAACCAGCCATGGAGAAAAACCAGAACAGGAGCAGAATATTTGCTAGAAGTAGAGGTAGACTTGTAGGAGTGAGGAACTCCCATAATATCTATAGTTGGCATACTACCATCATAACATTGACCTTTAGATTAAGGTTAAATTAGATAAATTTTACAGTTTTTGTGGGCTAGACTAAATTTATTTTCTCAATAGATATACTTTTGCTGCTTAAAATAGATTAATATATCTGAGGTATAAAATTAAAGATATCTCAAATAATCAAATTTAAAGAGTAATACAGCCATATCGGCATGGTTTTTTGGAAAAAATTGTTTAGTAACTCCGATAATATAGCCGTTTCTCCAAACACGAGATTTGAAGGCGGTTTATCCTATAAGGACAATCAGCATCAATCGGAATCCCGTATTCTGTTTAGTACAGAGCGAGAAATCGATTTATATGAGTTAGAAGAGCTTTGCGATCGCGTTGGTTGGGCTCGCAGACCTTTAAGAAAAGTAAAAAAAGCAATTCAACATAGCTTTTTGGTAGTCTCTATGTGGGAAGTTAGAGGAGAAAAAAAACGGCTCATTGGCTTTGCTCGTGCTACTTCCGATCATGCTTTCAATGCCACAATTTGGGATGTAGTAGTAGACCCCAGATTTCAAAATCGAGGGTTAGGAAGAGAGTTAATGAAATACACCATCAAAAAGCTGAGAAACGCAGATATTAGTAATATTACTTTATTTGCCGATCCTCAAGTAGTCAATTTCTATCGGCGTTTGGGTTTTATGCTCGACCCTGAAGGGATTAAAGGAATGTTCTGGTATCCCGATTAATCGAGCCTCTTTGCGCTGAATTAACAATTCTTCTCGGTATAGACAAAATTATGAGTGATACAATCTTTGGTAAGATTATTCGTCGTGAAATTCCTGCCGATATTGTCTATGAAGATGACTTGGCTCTGGCTTTCAAAGACATTAATCCTCAAGCCCCAACCCATATTCTGCTTATTCCCAAAAAAGCAATTCCTTGTCTGTCAGAAGCAACAGCAGAAGATGAAGCTTTATTAGGTCATCTATTATCGACAGTAAAAAAGGTTGCCGAAAAGGTAGGACTGACTAATGGTTATCGGGTAGTAATTAATAATGGCGCAGATGGAGGGCAAACGGTCGATCATCTTCATCTACATATACTAGGCGATCGCCAGATGCAATGGCCTCCAGGATAAATTAAGTTTTCGCTCGTTGTTACATATCTCAACTATTCCCTATGCTGTTAGCATTCCAATTTCAATCTCCTGGCCCTGTTTTATTTGAACTAGGCCCTATTTCTATTCGCTGGTACGGCTTTTTAATTGCTACTGCGGTTTTAATTGGCGTTAGTTTATCTCAGTATTTGGCCAAACGTCGTGGAGTTAATCCAGAATTGTTAGCAGATTTGGCAATTTGGTTAGTTATTGCTGCTATTCCTTGCGCCCGTATCTATTACGTTTTATTTCAATGGGAAGAATATGCTCAACGTCCAGAAGATATTATTGCCATTTGGAAAGGGGGTATTGCTATTCATGGGGCAATTATTGGCGGTACACTAGCAACAACAATTTTTGCGCGTATTAATCGCGTCTCTTTGTGGCAATTATTAGATTTGGTAGTACCTTCTTTAGCTCTAGGACAAGCAATTGGCAGATGGGGTAATTTTTTTAATTCAGAGGCTTTTGGTAGACCGACAGATTTACCCTGGAAACTATTTATTCCGCCAAGTCAGCGTCCTTTAGAGTATATAAACTACGAATATTTTCATCCTACTTTTTTATATGAATCTTTATGGAATATCTTGGTATTTAGCATATTGTTATTGCTATTTTTCTGGAGCTTAAGACAACAAGAACGCTACAAATTAGGGACAATGGCTTTCACTTATGCGATCGCTTATAGTCTGGGTCGTGTTTGGATTGAAGGATTGCGGACTGATAGTCTGATGTTAGGCCCTTTGAAAATTGCTCAAGTTGTGAGCTTGGTGGTGATTGCTTTAGGTCTATTAGGGTTAATGTGGCTTTATATTCTAAAACGTCGTCTTCCTGATGTAGTGTCACCTTATTCTAAGGTAGAAAATTAAAGACATAGCAGTTCTCATTTTATAAGATCCAGTAAAGAACCCGTTTTTTGTCGATATTTGATGGTGATGCGACTTTTGCACTAGGTTTACTCGTGCTGTCGGAAATCGTAGCGTTGTTGATGGGCGTGGCTATTACTAATTTGAGACAGGCTATAGCTATGGCGTAATTTTTTAATCTACAGCAAATTCTCAAAAAAGCATGAATAAACTCAAACCAGGCGTGTATATTGTTGGTGCTGGCTCGGGAGAACCCGATTTACTAACAGTTAAAGCTTACAAAATTTTGGCTCAAGCAGATGTTATCCTTTATGCTGATTCTCTCGTACCCAAACAAATTTTGCAAAATGTCCGTGCTGATGCTGAATTAATTCCTACAGGTAATAAAACCCTAGAAGAAATTATACCTTTGGCGATCGCACGAGTTAAAGCCAATCTCTCTGTAGTGCGTCTACATTCTGGTGACCTTAGTTTATATAGTGCTATTGGAGAACAAATTCGAGCCTTTGCCGAGGCAAATATTCCTTATGAACTAATTCCAGGCATTAGCGCGTTTCAAGCTGCTGCTGCTAAGTTAGGCACGGAATTAACTGTTCCAGAATTAGTACAAACTATTATCCTCACTCGCATTAGCGGTAAAGCGTCTGCCGTGCCAGAATCAGAAGAATTGGCTTCTTTAGCTGCTCATAAAGCGAGTTTATGTCTTTATTTAGCTGCACGTCATATAGAAACTGCTCAAGCCAAACTTTTGCAACATTATCCTGCCAATACTCCTGTAGCAATTTGTTTTCGGGTTGGTTGGCAAGACGAACAAATTTGGATTGTCCCATTAGAAAAGATGGCAGCAACTACTAGAGAGCATAATCTAGTACGGACAACTCTCTATATTATTAGTCCAGCTTTAGAGCGAGTACAAAACACTCGTTCTCGTCTCTATCATCCCGAACATTCTCATCTATTTCGTTCCAGGTCTAAAAACTAAAACTTAACACCTTCTTTCCCTAGGTTTATATTTAATTAAGTAGAGATACATACTACAATCTACTAAAAGTTAGATTTTTATCTACCGAATCGACGATAATTTTATCTCCTTCCATAAACTCATTTTCTAGTATTTTAGTAGCGATCGGATTTTCTAAAGCTCTTTGAATCGCCCTTTTAAGAGGACGCGCACCATAAGCAGGATCGTATCCTACTTCTACGATATAATCTTGAGCCGATTCAGATAGTTCGATCGCAATTTTTTGTTCTGCTAGTAGCTTTTGAATACGTTTAATTTGCAATCCAACAATTTGCCGTAATTCTTCTCGTTTCAGCCCATGGAAAACAATCAAATCATCAATACGGTTGAGAAATTCTGGCCTAAAATGTTTTCTTAAAGCTTGAGTAACTTGTTTATAAATAGTTTCATAATCTTTCTCTTCTCCTGTCACATTGAGTATATGTTCGCTACCAATATTGCTAGTCATCACGATAATCGTGTTCCGAAAATCTACTACTCTACCCTGAGAGTCGGTAACTCTACCATCGTCCAGCACTTGCAGCAAAATATTAAATACATCTTTGTGGGCTTTTTCTACTTCATCTAATAACACCACAGAGTAAGGACGACGACGAATGGCTTCTGAAAGTTGACCTCCTTCTTCGTAACCGACATATCCAGGAGGCGCACCGACTAAGCGAGAAACAGCGTGTTTTTCCATATACTCGGACATATCAATTCTGACCATGGCTTCTTCGCTGTCAAATAAAAACTGAGCTAATGCCCTGGCGAGTTCGGTTTTACCTACACCAGTAGGCCCCATAAACAAGAACGAACCAATAGGTCTGCTAGGGTCTTTCATTCCTGCCCTGGCACGGCGAATAGCAGCAGCTACGGTAGCTACGGCTTCATCTTGTCCGATTACTTTTTGATGTAAATGTCCTTCTAGTTGCAGTAGTTTTTGTCTTTCTGATTCTAAAAGACGATTGACAGGGATGCCCGTCCAATTAGCGACTATTTCGGCAATATCTGATTCTCTTACTTCTTCTCTAAGTAAGGCTTCTCCTTGAGATTGAATATCAAGAAGTTTTGTTTCTTTAACTTCTAAATCTCTTTGAAGCACTGCTAATTTGCCATATTTTAGTTGAGCAGCTTTATCGAGATCGTAAGCTCTTTCTGCTTGTTCTACTTGTAGGCGTATTTGTTCTTCTTCTTCCTTAAGAGCATTAATTTCATCGAGTAGTTGTTTTTCCGATTGCCACTGAGAAGAAAGTTGCTTTTGTTTGCCTTCTAGTTCTACTATTTCATCTTTAATTTTGCCTAGTCTCTCTCTAGAAGCAGGATCTATGAGTAACATACCAGGACGTTGACTTTGATTTTCTGCTTCGAGGGAAAGTTTTTCCATCTGCAACTGCATTACCCGTCGATCGATATCTTCTAGTTCGACTGGTTTGGAAGTAATCTCCATTTTTAGTTTGGCTGCTGCTTCGTCTACTAGATCGATCGCTTTATCTGGCAGAAACCTGTCGCTAATATAACGGTCGGAAAGAGATGCTGCTGCTACTAATGCCGAATCGGTAATTTTAACCCCGTGATGGACTTCGTAGCGTTCTTTTAGTCCTCGCAGAATTGAGATAGTATCTTCTACCGAAGGTTGTTTGACGTAAACTTGCTGAAAGCGTCTTTCTAAGGCGGGGTCTTTTTCAATATGCTTGCGATATTCATCCAGGGTAGTCGCGCCAATACAGCGTAATTCCCCCCTAGCTAGCATCGGTTTGAGTAAATTACCAGCATCCATCGAACCTTCACGAGAACCAGCACCAACTACGGTATGGACTTCATCGATAAACATGACAATTTGTCCTTCCGATTGGGTAACTTCTTTGAGTACCGATCGCAAACGGTCTTCAAATTCTCCTCGATATTTAGCACCAGCAATTAAACTACCCATATCTAGAGAAATTAACTGCCGATTTTTAAGAGATTCGGGAACATCCCCATTGACAATACGTTGTGCCAGTCCTTCGGCGATCGCTGTTTTTCCTACGCCTGGTTCACCGATTAAAACGGGATTATTTTTGGAACGACGGGAAAGCACTTGAATAACTCGACGAATCTCTTCATCTCGTCCGATTACTGGGTCTAGCTTACCCGCTCTTGCTTGTTCGGTTAAATCTCGCCCATATTTTTCTAAAGCTTGATATTGTTCTTCTTGATTTTGCCTGGTAACTTTTTGCCTTCCCCGAATATCTTTAATAACTTTTTCTAAATCTTGGGGGTCTAAATTAAAATTACGGATAGTTCGTCTGCCAATCCGATTATCTTCTGCAAAAGCAATGAGCAAATGTTCGACAGAAATATACTTATCTTCCCAACTGACGCGACAAGATTCTGCTTTATCTAGCATTTTGTCTAACCATTCGCCGAGAAATAATTGAGTTCCGCCAGTTTTGGGCTGACGATTTGTAAAAATTTCTAGCTGTTGTTTGAGACGAGGAATTTCAATCTTGGCTTGTTTGAGAATATTCTGAGCCAATCCTTCTTGCTCTAGCAAGGCCAAAATGACGTGTTCTACCTCTAAATCTTTATTTTGAAAACGTTGAGCGACTTCTTGAGACTTAACGATGCTATCCCAGGCTTGTTCTGTGAATTTACTTGAATCGGTAGGCTGCATTCTTGGCTAAATAAAGGTTCTCTTCCTGTCTATATAATTCTAGTTCATAGCAAGCATAGTATAGCAAGAGCATAGAGATAGCGATCGAGGATATTTATTTTAAGAAGAGAAATTATTTTGGGCGATGTTTTTACTGAGGAAATTGAGCAATAATTAATATAGATTAATATAGATCCTCAATTTCCTGTAACTATCCCATAACGGCTATACCGCTTCTAAGTTTTTCTCTCCCGTACGAATACGAATGACTTGGTCTACAGGATATACAAAGATTTTACCATCGCCAATTTCCCCTGTTCTAGAAGCAGCAATGATTTTGTCTACCACCATATCGACTTGGTCATCTTCTATTACTATCTCTATTTTAAGTTTTTGCAGAAATTCAACGGTATATTCAGAACCGCGATAACGTTCGGTTTGACCTTTTTGCCGACCAAATCCTCTTACTTCAGAAACAGTCATACCAACTACTCCCGCATTAACCAGAGCAATTTTAACTTCATCTAGCTTAAAGGGACGGATAATTGCTTCAATTTTTTTCAACTTTTACTCTCCTCAGTCTAAACTCAGATAATCGTAATTTTACTTATACAGTTAGCTTATGACTATTGAGTAGATTTAAACTAGAAACTTTTGTGAAAGTTAGTGAGTTAAAGCCGAAATTATTTCATTTTGTTTTAACTAATCATACTTGCCTTGCTTTGGTCTAAGTCTGACCAAGCAGGAGATTTCCAGAGAGGAAGATAGATATTAACTCTAGTTTCTCGCTCTAAGATACTGTTAATCACTACTTTGCCCCCATAAATTTGTACGAGTTTTTGGACAATTGCCAGTCCCAAACCACATCCCTGTTGTTCGTAAGTAGGACGCTCGAATTGAATACAGGCACCGATTTTGGCAATTTGTTGTGCGGTCATTCCTCTACCGCGATCGATCACTGTTAAATAGAAATAATCGCCACTTCTGTATCCCCTAACTAACACTGATGTATTTACAGCTGAAAATTTAAGAGCATTATCGAGTAATTCTTCTATTAATTTAGCTAGATGAGATGGATTAATAGCCAAAAATGTCTCTTCTGCTTGCCAGCATATATTAGTTCTGCGATTATGACTTCGATCGAGTTTGGTAACAATGCTGTCAATTGTTTTGAAGGATAAATAAGTTTTTTGATGACGTAATAACTCAGTTTGTTGTAGATTTCGACTAATCAAGTTTAACTCCGAGTACAGCAGAAAATTATCAACTAATCTCAGTAATCTCTGACTAGAAAGATTCATACAGCCAACAAGTTCGCGAACTACCGAGGGATCTAGCTGTTCTAGCTTATTCAATAACAAATCTGATGAAGCGGAAATCCCCGTTAAAGCAGTACGCATTTCATGAGGCAAAAAATCGAGAATGCTGCTACGGACATAATCTAACTCTTGTTTATACTTATTAATTAAAGCTTCTTGTTTGGCTAATCTTATTTTAATTATTTCCCCTAATTCAGTATGGGTAAAAGGATAAATTAAAAAATCATCTGCACCAAGAATCATGGCTTTGCGCCATTGTCGGGGATTAAATTGGGTAGTAATAAACACAAAAGGAATAGTAGCCGTATGACTATTTTTTCCGATCTCAGTTAAAACTGGATGACTATCGATTTCCCAATCATGCAATTGACACAAAATAAAATCTGGTTTTTCTCGATCGATTTTTTGTAAGCCAACTCGCTCATTACTGGCAGTGATTAGGGAAAAGTTTGTCTCGGTGACAATTTTAGCAATATGGCAATTTATTTCTGCTGTACTGCTAATTGCCAGAATAGTTTTGGTCGTCATCAGTCTTAGCGGGACTTAAATTATAATCTTTCTTAAGAAATAATAAATATTATGTATAACTATCATATAATTAATCACTAATTACTTCATCGGCACAATAGCTTAAATTACTTAGTTTATTTTGCGTAACAGTTACGGAGAGGTAAAAACGCAAAAAGGAGTAATAAACAAGTTATAGATCGCAAAAAAGTCTCTTATTTTTAACTTCCCAATCCTTCCCGTCTATCCGATAATAGTAAATAAATATATAAAGAGTTTAAATATTTTCAGTAGGGGCGAGAAAGGTGAAAAAGTTAATTCGTGGCTTAGATGAATTTAGAAAAACTTATGTTAGTACGCATCAGGAACTTCTAGAACAGCTTTCTCATGGTCAAAAACCCCGAGTTCTTTTCATTACCTGTTCGGATTCTAGAGTAGCGCCCAATTTGATTACCAACACGGATGTGGGAGAATTATTCGTGATCCGCAACGCTGGTAACATCGTCCCTCCTTATGGTGCTGCTAATGGTGGAGAAGGGGGAACGATCGAATATGCCATAACCGCTTTGGGTATAGAACAGGTAATTGTCTGCGGACATTCCCATTGTGGCGCAATGAAAGGATTGCTGAAACTAAATAAACTACAAAAAGATATGCCTCTGGTATATGACTGGCTAAAACATGCAGAATCGACTCGACGCTTAGTTTTAGAAAATTATCCCCATCAATCTGGAGAAGAATTGATCGAGACTTTGGTGGCAGAAAATGTTTTAATTCAGATTGAAAATCTTAAAACTTATCCAATGATAAGAGCCAAGCTACACCAGTGTAAGTTACGTATCTATGGCTGGATCTATGAAATTGAAACGGGAGAAGTATTAGCTTACGATGCCAAAACCCATACTTATCTACCACCACAAAGTGAATTATTTGAGGAAGAAGAAACTTCAGGGGTAAGATTCTGTGACTTAGAATCGGCATTAACTTCTGAAGACTTGAAAACTGTTCGGGCTAAATTAGAAGCATTACTCGCAATTACCCCTCATTCTCCTGGTGCAGCACAACTAGCAATACGCTCGCTTAAAGATTTATTTGAAGAAGCAAGTGAACTAGGTATGGCGAGTGGTGAGCTACAAGATTATCATTCCTTATTCGCCGAACCAATTCAAAATTGGGCAATGAAAGTTTATGCTCGCCATTAAGAGACTGTTACCTCTTAGCTTGAAATAAAAGTTTATCTACAAAGATAAGCTATAAGATCGATTAGAAGGTTGTCACCTCAACATTAATTTACTTACTTTAAATATGGTATTCACTTTCTCTGCTTCTCCCTCCATCGATCTTAGGCAAATTAGATTAGATATTCGTAGTCTCCAAGCAGATTTAGTCGCTTGGCGTAGATCGATTCATCAAAAACCAGAATTAGGCTTCAAAGAGCAAATCACTGCCGATTTTATTGCCAAAAAATTAGCAGAATGGAACATAGAACATCAAACAGGAATTGCCAAAACAGGTATTGTTGCTATAATTCATAGCGATCGCCCAGGTAAAGTCTTGGCAATTAGAGCGGATATGGATGCTTTACCCATACAAGAAGAAAACGAAGTTCCCTATCGCTCTTTACATGATGGCAAAATGCACGCCTGTGGACATGATGGTCATGTAGCGATCGCTTTAGGTACGGCTTATTATTTAGCCCAAAATCGTCAAAATTGGTCGGGAACAGTTAAATTTATTTTTCAACCCGCAGAAGAAGGGCCTGGCGGTGCTAAACCTATGATAGAAGCAGGAGTCCTTAAAAATCCCGATGTAGATGCTATTATCGGTCTACATTTATGGAACAATCTGCCTTTGGGTCAAGTAGGAGTCCGTAGTGGGGCGTTAATGGCAGCAGTAGAATGTTTTCGGTGTAAAATTTTGGGTCAGGGAGGACATGGGGCAATGCCCGATCAAACCAAAGACGCGATCGTCATTGGTTCTCAAATAGTCAACGCCCTGCAAACTATTGTAGCTCGTAATCTTAATCCCCTTGATGCTGCGGTAGTTACAGTGGGTGAATTTCATGCAGGGACGGCTTTAAATGTCATTGCCGATACAGCACAAATGAGTGGGACGGTACGTTACTTTCAGCCTCAGTTAGAAAGTTTCATCGGTCAGCGGATAGAAAATATTATTGCGGGAATTTGTCAAAGTCACGATGCTAAATATGAATTAGACTACTGGCAACTATATCCCCCTGTAATTAACGATCCTCAGATTACAGAATTAGTTCGGTCTGTTGCTATGAATGTAGTAGAAACTCCTTTAGGTGTGGTTCCCGAATGCCAAACGATGGGAGGCGAGGATATGTCTTTCTTTTTAAATGAAATTCCTGGATGCTACTTTTTCTTGGGTGCAGCTAATCCCGAAAAGGGTTTAGCCTATCCTCACCATCACCCTCGTTTTGACTTTGATGAAACGGCTTTAAGTATGGGGGTAGAAATTTTTGTTCGTTGTGTAGAACAATTTAATTAATTTGCTCCTCAAGCAACATTCAAGCCCAACATTGCCTCTAAAGTAAAATAGAGAAAAGCAAAAATTCCTCCCAGCATTCCAACTAAGGCAATAGCTGTGAGCGGATTTTTAAACAAAGGTTTTAATCTTTCAAAAAGAGCAAAGAAAATACCTAAAATCAAACTGATTAGATATCGAGGATAACGAGAAACGTTTTCAAAAAAGTCCTGCATTTTTATTAAAGGTTTTTTAGGATTTCTATATGTTGTATATCTTAAAATATTGTGAGGACAGAACGAGGGTGAAACCTTGTAAATTGTAGATCGCCCAAAATATATTAAGGGTTAATTTTATTTATATTGCCTAACCTCTGTGGAGAAAAATATCCATGAGTCACGAAAATCTAGATAACAGTTGGACTTACAAGCAAGTTGTTGTAGCTATAGATGAATCTTTACCTAGTAAGAAAGCCTTTGAGCAAGCTTTGGCGATCGCTAAAGCTTTTAAAGCTACCCTCAATTTAATTCATATTTTGGCTCCCGTGCCAGAAGAATTGTCAGAGATATCTCCTTTAACCATGAGTGGTAGTTACTATCCTTCTACCATTGATGAAACTTTACCAGAGAGATGGCAGGCTTTAGAAGAACAAGGGTTAGAATTATTGCGATCGCGAGTAGAGATAGCTACAGATAACGGGGTTTCTGCTAAATCTACTCAGCTTGTCGGTCAACCAGAAGAAAAAATCTGTGAATTTGCCAAAGACGTGAATGCCGATCTAATTGTTATTGGTAGTCATGGACGCACGGGGTTAAGTGAGTTATTTCTTGGTAGTGTCAGTAATTATGTATCCCATCATGTTCCCTGTGCAGTATTGATCGTTCATCAGTCAGAACAAGGTGCTTAATTTTTACGTTTGAAATAAGAAATACTAAAAAAACTAGCTGAAATTAATAAACCAAGACCAGGAGAAAAAGTAAAAGGAATTGAATTAGGATCGATCGGCCCTAAGAGGTTGTCTGATAAGTCTAATTTTATACATTTAAGCGGGACTAAATCCCCTGCGGACGTGACCCTTCTCGCGCGTTCCCTTGCGCCCGCAGGTGGCGCGGGGTCGCTCGCCAACATTGAGCGTGAGGGATGCTTTCGGAAAGACAACGCATATCCAATCACGCTGTTGGGAGTAAGTTGGGGGACTTTTATCATATATCTGAACTTCCGATTGAGAAAAATGACGAAAGCCTTCATTTAAGGTAGTTGTAGCGATTTTTTGACTACCTGTTACTGGCTACAATTTCTCTCTTAGCTAGACGTGAAGGGGGTTTGAGGGAATTG
>JBFRWK010000209.1:0-5532 GCA_051439545.1 Xenococcaceae cyanobacterium
AAACTCCCACTACTTTACCTCCGAGAGTGCCGTAATCTGTATAAGGACAAGCTGTTATTCGCATATCCACGTTTTGACCAACTTCCACCAGACTAATATCCCCCGGTTTCACCCTAGCTTTCACAACCACAGCAACATCAATAGGAGCGATTTCAGCGATAGATTCTCCTGTAGCCACAACCTGACCAAGATTTCGTAAACCTAACTGGAGGATGACACCAGACTCTGATGCCGAAATCACAAAATCCTCCTGTTTTCTCTCAACTTCTTCAACCTCTTTTTGGTTGTACTTGATTTGATTCTCTATTTCTACTTGCTGCTGCATCAAAGCTTCTTGCTCTCTATTTAATCTGGCTAACCTAGCTTTACTGGTAGCGCTTTCTTGGGTGACTCTCTCCCTCGCAACTGCTACTTCAGCATCACTAGGATTAAGAGCTGTTTGAGCTAGTTGCACTCCAGCGCGGGCAACTTCTACTGCCCTTTGCTGCCTTTCTATTGTTTCTGCTTGTGCTTCTAGTAGGGATGTTTGGGAGTTGAGAGATTGTTGTTGTTGCTCTACTTCTAATTGAGTTTTATTTAATGCTTGTTGCATTCGAGCGCGGGCAACTTCTACTGCTCGTTGTTGTCGCTTGATTGTTTTTGTCTGTGCCAAAATCGCTCCTTTTTGAGCTTCGATCGCTTGTTCTTGCTGCTCGACTGTTAATTTTACCTCATCTAATCTATCTTGAGAAATTGCTCCAGATGCGATTAAGGGTTGATAGCGATTCAATTTGTTAACTGCTAGGTTGAAAGCAGCTTCAATAGATTTTAAGGTGGCTGTGGCTGATTTTAAGTCTGCTTTGGCTTTTTGTAATTCTTCTTGGGCTAATTTTAAGTTTGCTGTTTCTTCGACAGTGGTAGAGATATTACATATTGCCTCTTGACTACATAATGCTAAATCTTTTTTATAAGCATCTCGATTAAACTTGGCTGCGTTTAAAGAAGCTTGGATAGATTTTAACTCTGACTCTATTGAATTATACTCGGCACGCGCTTTTTCTAAATCTTCCTCGGCTAATCTCAGATTTGCTTGGGCAACTTCAACTTCTGCGACACTGTTTAATTGCTGGTCTTGATAGTCTCGTTTTGCTTGTCTGAGTTCCGCTTCTGTTAAAGCAATAGTTCCTTTAGAGCGATCGCTTTCTGCTAATATTTCCTCATCTAAACTGCGAATTTGGGCTTTTAGTTGTACGAGTTGCAACTGTAGTTGTTGAATTGTTCCTTGCAACTGGAGTTTTTCCGTCTCAAGACCATTATCGCTGAGGGTGGCGATCGCTTCTCCTTTTGTAACAGTTTGATTTTCACTTACTGCTATATCAGCTACCCTTCCCCCCGTAGCAGCTTGAACTATGCGTAATTCTCCAGTGGGCCGAACTATTGCGGGAGCTTTCACCGTAACGTTGTATTTCGTGACGGCCGCTATTATCAAGGCAGCAGTACATCCACCCACAATAAATAGTCCGCCACAAGTTGTCCAAATATTGAGATCGGGTAGAAATTCCTGACTGCTTACAGTTGGCAAAGTCGCTTTTCTGATGTCGTTAAACATAATTTAGTCCTTTATTTCAAGTTGTTCATTTATAGTGGCCTATTTACCCAAAAACTTCTTAAAAAAACTTTATAGAAATTTTATGAGAATGATAATCATTCTCATATTTTTATGATACTATTTTTACGGGCTTATTTAATAAAGGAGTAAATTAATGTCCAAAATTGATATCATTCGAGCTTGGAAAGATGAAGAGTATCGCAATAGCCTGAGCGACTCTGAAAAAGCACAACTACCGGAAAACCCCGCAGGGGTGATCGAACTTGATGATGACGATATGTCATCAATGGTCGGAGGAGAAGGAGATTCTCAATGTTTCACTCACACCAGATTTTGTAAGCATTGCAAGGGTGTTGAGGCCGCTGAAAGTATAGAGCTAGCCGTAGCCTAGATTTTCTAATTTTACGTTACAGCGGTTTTCATCTCAGTAGTACCAGAGTAGGGGCGTTAACGATAGTTATGCGAAGCAAATGGCATTGGCTAACGCCAAGCTCCGTTAACGCCCTTACAGAGTTTTGGTTATGATGATGTGGTTTATCAACCTGAAAAGTGCTGTAATATCAAGTAATATTAATTAACGGCAATGTAGGGACGTTTTGCTGCGCAACATTAAACGTATTTTTGTTATGCAACGTCCCTACCATGTTTGGTCATTTCAGTTATCAGTTAGCCTCCTGTCCGAGTAACTGCGTTAACAGTACCTCTGGCCCTCACCCAAAGGCTTGAAATACAGAATATTCTTTTTTTTATCCTCTTAAAAGAGGAGGCGTAATATCATGTCCGCTTGAATAGTTTAGGACTTACGCAGAGGCCACATATATGGATTTCAAAACTATAACGTTATAGTTTTTGAACTCCATATATAGTAGATTTGCGTAAGTCCTGTAGTTATAATTAAAGCTCGTAGTAGGGTTTTAGCTCGAAGATAGATATTTTATATCATCTCCGGTAGCATCGGAGAGTGTATAGAATTAGTCCTGAATTGGAAAAAAACCTTCTGCCTTCTGCCTTCCGCCCTCTGCCTTCTCTCCTCCAAAGTATAAGTATTTAACCGGACATGATATTACAGCGCTTTTCAAATCAATGAACCACATTGTCACAAGTAAAATATTGTAGGGACGAGCAAGCGAATCGCCCCTACAGTGATTCACCCAAATGAAAACCACTGTAAGGGCTAAAGCCCTACTACAAACAAAAACTTTTTTTATCGCTAATTATCCGGACATGGTATAACTACCCAAATTTTTCGGTGAAAAGCTAGCAGGGAGCAAGATTTTCACTTACTTTTTACCCCTTCAAATTTTGCCTTTTTCAAGCTCTAATAAAGAAATTATCTCCACTCAGTTCAGGTTGGTTTGAGAGAATCGCAAATCGACCGCCACTGCCAAAACCAGCATCACTACCATTGGGGTTATAAAACAAATTACCGTTGTTGGAGTTATAAACGATCGCTGCCTCAGAAATTCTCGCAGCAGCATTAGTTGTCACAGTGGCAAACACATCATCAATACTGGCTTCACTCTCAATGGCAGTAAAAGTCCCCCTGTCAAGAAGAATAAAATCTCGCGCTGTATCGAAATCAGTTATGGTATCTACACCCAAATCATCTCTATCAAATTCCTGATTTGTATTAAATATGAAGCGGTCTATGCTTGCTCCACCTGTAAGAGTGTCGTTTCCCTCACCACCATTTAAGCGATCGCGACCTTGACCACCAACCAGGATGTCGTCCCCACTACCACCAAATAAATGGTCGTTACCAGGGCGACCTTGAAGATTGTCGTCTCCTCCCTTACCAAAAATCCGGTCACTTCCACGACCTCCAACTAGAGTATCTATAACTGCACTCCCCACCAGGGTGTCATCTTCCCGACCGCCATTTACCGCTCCATAAATAGTGGATGTAAAGCCAAACAGGTTTTCTTCGCTGTCAGTGGCAATCAATTCTAAAGTGCCATTGAAAGCACCACCTGTTTCTGCATCTAGTTGTACTGCTAATTCTACCGTGTCTTCTGGTGCGAGATTGAAGTTATTTGGCAGTGGATCAACTGGGCTAAAACCATCGGGCAAATTTAAGTCCGTCAGAATCAGAGGGCGATCGCCAGTATTAGCTATAGTCAAAGTTTTGCCTGTGGGAGTCCCCACTCTCGTACTGTCGAAATTTAATCTGACATCGACATCAATAATATTCGTATTGCCATCTAAAATTTCTATTTCGGCTCCTGTTTCTACTGCACGGAACCCAATACTATTACCTTCTTGGTCGCTGTAATCGCCAATAATTACCCCCTCATCATTTATATCCGCCGCGAAGGTACCCATCGCCCCAGGAAAATTAATCTCTTCAAACTCGCCATTTTCCCAGATGAAGCCATTAACGAATTGTTCGGTTTCGTCCGAAGTTAACCAACCAACAATACTATCATTGTTATTGATACCACGGGCGGTAGTAAAACTAGCTTCAGGAAATTCGAGTTCTTCGATAATATTGCCGTTTTCCCATACAAATGCAGAGTTTCTGTCATCGGGAATCCGAAATTGTCCGACTACTTTTCCTGCATCATTAATATCCCAAGCGAGAGTTCGGTCTGAACCTTCAATATCTAAGTTTGTAACGTTAAAATTCTCTCCCTCTAGTAGAAAGGAAGTTCCCCCAGCAAAGTCGGGAAGTAAGTAAAATCCTGAAATTTGCCCGTTACTATTGATTCCGGTAAGTTCGACGCTGCGTTCGGGAAATTGGGGAAAAGGATTGACGATGGTAAAATTAGTGCCATCGTATATATAGCCTTGGCTCACCCCGTCTGGTTCAAAGTCTGCAGTTGTAAAAAACGGGCCTACTGCTTGACCGTTCTCACCCAGCCCCCACGTCAAAGTAGAGCCAGCATTAGGAGGAGCAAAATATTCTATGTCCCCGTTTGGCTCTAACAAAAAGCCAAGGTCATCCGAGTGTCCTGCGATTTGCCCTGCATTGTTAATCGCATTTACAATTGGGAAAGACGCATCTGGCACTTCAAAACTTTGATAGGCAAGGGCCATTAAAATTCACTCCTTTAGTTGTGTTTTTTCACTTTTTTTACATAGCACGGCAACATACAAAAATGTCAGCTAAAAGTTCTTCTGGAACTTAGTTTAGGGACTTTCTCAGTAGCCGATATTTGCCATATTTTTGAGAATGATTATCATTCTATATTAAGATTGAAAAAATTAACACTACCTCAGAAAAATTTTATTATTGGTGGCTATGAATCAAAAATGCTTGAGTGAAACTTCTTGGTATCACGCTCTCACCTTGACCGAACGGATTGGCTTTATGAAAGGCCAAAATTTAAATCTAGAAAATTTTGATGCAGAACTAGCAGAACGTAGAATTAAAAAATGGCGTTCCCAGACCCCTTTTATTTCCGACAGCTATTTCCAACAACGGCTGGCCACAGATGGCATTACTCCCCAGGAATTTCGCTATCTATTGGGAGAGGGAGAGGAGGCCATAAAGGAGGGTTTTATGTCTCTTAAGGAATCAGCAACTTATGCCAACTGGTGGAGGAAACTAGAGAAAGGCTTTTCTGGGAGTCAACCGCCTAAAATCAAAGTCATTCCTCCTAGTGAGTTACTATCTGGTCAAGAGTCGAATGGTTTTTTGTATGCGATCGAACCATTGGTCAGTCAAGGAATTTCCAGTCTAGAAGCAGGTATCGAAACCTTACTCAACAAATACCAGGAAAATAAGCCACTCCCTTTTGACCCCAATACAGCTAAAGGTATCCTATTTAAGCATCTCCCAGAAAAATTACTCCAGATTTTGAGCCAGACAATGGTTCTAGAATTAAACGTAGCTCGTCTCCAAGGTCTTCTATCGGGAGATACCCCCAGAGAAAGATTCTTAAGCTTTTTAGACAGGATTTACCAAAAAGATGTTATGGTAGCTATCTTGGCAGAGTATCCTG
>JBFRWK010000210.1:0-68611 GCA_051439545.1 Xenococcaceae cyanobacterium
TTGGTAATCCCGCTAAGATTAAGAAGATAAAAGAAAACCAGGAAAAAATAGTTTTATTATTCATTAGATCAGGCGATACTATATCATTTACCCTTGGCTTGACTATATGCAATTGATGTGGAGATACGGATAAAAACAATTAACCCCTATTCCCCATTCCCTATTCCCTTATTCGTAGCAGTAGTATCCTTTAGGGCGAACAGATAGCTAAAAACTACTGGTTTCAAACTAGATGCGGTTTAGCTTAATAATAATTATCAAAAGGTGGGCAAAAATACATATCTAAAAATGATTTTTATTAAATAAATTTGCCCACCCTACGAAGGCTTAAATGTAAAAAGTCTACCCTTGTGAGATTATGCCCTCTCTCATCAAAACTCTACCACCAGAGACGATCGCGCTTATTGCTGCTGGTGAGGTAATTGATTCTCTAGCTGCGGTAGTACGGGAATTAGTAGAAAATGCCTTGGATGCAGGAGCAAATAGAATTACAGTTTCTCTGATCCCAGAATTGTGGTGGGTACAAGTAACAGATAATGGTAAGGGTATGTCTTTAGAAGACCTAGAAATTTGTGCTTCGCCTCATAGTACTAGCAAAATTTGCGATCGACAAGACTTATGGGAAATCAAAAGTTTAGGATTTCGGGGGGAGGCACTCCATAGTATTGCCCAGGTTGCCGATCTAGAAATTTTGAGTCGTCCCCGCATTCCCAGCGATGAAATTGGTTGGCGTGTTATTTACCTCTCAGGAAAAGTAATAACCAAAGAAGTAGTAGCTATTGCCCCTGGAACAATTGTGACGGTAGCTAATCTGTTTGGCAAAATGCCCGTACGTCGTCGAGGATTACCTAACTTACCGCAGCAATTAAAGTCCGTGCAGAGTGTGATTCAACATCTGGCATTGTGTCATCCCCAGGTTACTTGGCAAATAAAACAAAATCAAAAACTCTGGTTTCAGATTAGCCCTGGTATAAACCCTCAGAAAATATTACCCCAAATTTTGCCCAGAGTTAATTTAAGTGATTTGCAGTATCTTAAGTTAGATTTAGATACACCTGATGCTGAAGAGTGTGCAGATATAGACAAAAAAAAAGAAACAAATTTACCACCAACAAAATTAGAATTAATTATCGGTTTACCCGATCGCTGTCATCGTCATCGGGCTGATTGGGTAAAAGTTGCAGTAAACGGGCGCATTGTCCATTTACCAGAATTAGAACAGATTATGATTAAGGGGATGGCAAGAACTCTTCCCCGCGATCGCTATCCTCTTTGTTTTCTCCATCTCCATACTGCTTCAACCCAAATAGATTGGAATCGTCATCCTGCTAAAAGCGAAATATATCTTCATTCTCTTCCTTATTGGCAAGAACAAGTAGATCGAGCGATCGAACAAATTTTACGTTTAAATACAGAAACTCTTCCCGATGCGGTAGGCGATCGACGTCTTGGCAAATTACTGAAAGTAGCAGAAAAACAAAACAAATACCAGCTAGAAACAGATAATTCGGTTCGGACAGTTAAATCTAGCCAGGAAATTAGTTTAATCCCTTTAAAAGCAGTAGCTCAAGTTAATAAAACCTATATAGTTGCAGAACATCCTACTGGTATGTGGCTAGTAGAACAGCATATTGCTCACGAAAGAGTAATCTACGAACAACTACAAGATGACTGGCAATTAATTGCCCTAGAAACACCCATAATCCTCAATAATTTAACTTCTACTCAATTAGAACAACTAAAAAGATTAGAACTAGAAATAGAACCTTTTGGAGAAGGATTATGGGCAGTAAGAAATGCACCAGCTATCTTGGCAGAAAGAGAAGATTGTACTGATGCTCTTATAGAATTAAGTTACGGGGGAAATTTACAATCTGCTCAAGTAGCTACTGCTTGTCGCAGTGCCATTCGTAATGGGACTCCTTTAGAGTTACCCGAAATGCAAAACTTACTCGATCGATGGAAAGTGACCCGTAACCCCCGCACTTGTCCCCATGGCAGACCAATTTATCTTTCTCTAGAAGAATCAGCCTTAGCTCGGTTTTTCCGCCGTCATTGGGTTATTGGCAAAAGTCACGGTATTTAACTTTCTATTCCCCGTCAGCAACTTTATTAAACTAAGAAGCTAAGGCTACTTCTACCATCTGTTGTAGTTCACCACTTTGATAGAGTTCGATCGCGATATCCGAACCGCCTACAAACTCACCATCAATATATATTTGAGGAATAGTAGGCCAATTAGAATATTCTTTAATTCCTTGACGAATCTCATAATCTGCTAAAACATCAACGGTTTCGTAAGGAACGCCCAAAGTGTTGAGAATCTGTACTACGTTATTAGAGAAACCGCATTGGGGCATTAATTTCGACCCCTTCATAAATACTAAAACTTTGTTATCGTTAACTAATTTGTCAATTTTTGCTTTTGCTTCGGGTGTCATAATGAGTACCTACTTTGTATTTATCGAAAAGAGGATAAATATGTAACATAGGAATAGAAGTTAATCTTCTTCCTAGATCGAATATACATTTTATTAATTACCTTTCAGTCAATTCCATTACTTGACTGCTAAATAGGCAATTTACTCAAGGATTCAACTTTGTTGTTAAGTAAGAGAACTAGTCTGACTTGCTGCTTTCCAAGTTTCAGGCGTATAGGTTTTTAAAGCGATCGCATGAATAGCTTCTGATGCCATGGCTTCAGTCAACGCATTATAAACTATTTGGTGCTGCTTTACTCTACTTTTTCCTTCAAATTCAGTAGATACTATAATCGCTTCAAAATGTTCGCCATCTCCAGCTACTTTAACCTGAGCATCTGGTAACTTAGTTTGAATCATTGTTTCCACTTGCTGTGGACTAATCATACAATCTCCTCAATCACAATCATTACTAACATTCGTTTTCGCCTATGACTTTAATGTAACTTAGATCGATCGATTCCAACAAAACTTATTGACTGGAATTAGAAGTAGAAAAAGGAGAATCAACAAAGCCAATTTCAAATAACTGTTGATAAGATTTTTTACCCAATTCACTGGTAGGATTTTGGGAGCGAATTACTTGAATTAATAAAGGTACAGATAATTCAGGTCGATCTTGAGCGCGATGAACTAAAGCTAGCTGATAAGTTGCCTCGTCTCGCATTTGTCCAGTTTCCAAAGCTTTTTGTCTTTGGGCATCGGCAATACGGTTTTCTATCCCAGAAAAGCTGTTCGATAACTGAAGGTAAAAATTAGATAGCTGGTTAAATACTTGACGAGCATTTTGCAGTTTTTCGGCTGCAAGATCGTATGATTCTTGATTAATTGCTTCTTGAGCTTCTGCCATTATCTTCTGACCACCCTGTAAACTCAAGATACTATCTGCTTGGGTTAAAGGACGAAGATTATTAGGATCGCTTAAATCATCTGATGGTGCTTCTGTGGACTGCGCGGGTGCTTCTTGAGATTGCGCGGGTAAAAAAACTGAACCTAAAAATAAAGATAATAAACTTAAGTTAGCAAAAAATAATTTTAACATAGCTTACTTTTAATGTAAATAACTAAGCGGGCTTAAAGTATCTTATCATTTGTTTTCTCGGATCGATCGCGCCCAAAAAATAACTATAGTTTTACTACTAAGCTATTGTTCTCTTATTTAATTCAGATTACAAATAATAATAATTACTAATATTTATTCATTTTAGGGATACTCTAGAGGATAATTACTTTTTTTATTTTTGGTACTTCTTTGTTTCTAGTAGTAACTTAAGTGCTTAGTAGTTTATGCCTTTTGTCCCTTTGATTATTAGTTGGTTATTTTTATCTTTTTTATTATTTGCCTGTGGCGAACCCGAAGTAAAATCTGCCAATCTACCACAAGATTCTTATATAAAAGTTTATTTTAATCACAACCAAACCCATAATACTAAATATCGCGATCCCTATCGCCAAATAGATCGTTATGGAGATAATCTAGAAGCGGTAATAATTAAACAAATCGAATCTGCCCAAAAAAGTATCGATTTAGCAGTCCAAGAATTAAGATTACCCAATATTGCCAAAGCTTTAGCTAAAAAACAGCAACAGGGCATCACAGTTAGAGTAATTATTGATAATAAGTATAATCAATCTATTGAGGAATTAAATAACTTACAACTCAACAAATTAAGTCAACAAGATCGCTGGCGTTATCAGGAACTTTTTACTTTAGTCGATATTAACCAAGACGGTCATTTAAGTAAAACAGAAATAGAAAAAAAAGATGCTTTGATAATTTTAGATAATGCCAAAGTACCCTTAATTGATGATACTGCTGATGGTTCTAAAGGTAGTGGATTAATGCACCATAAATTTATGGTTATAGATGGTCAAAAAGTAGTTACTGGCTCGGCAAACTTTACCTTAAGTGGTATTCACGGTGATTTTAGTAATTTAGAAACCAGAGGTAATGTTAATCATTTATTAGTACTCGATAATCGGAAATTAGCTAATATTTTTACTCAAGAGTTTAACTTAATGTGGGGCGATAGTTTAGGTAGCGATCGCCATAGTAAATTTGGTTTATCTAAAACAATGCGCCCTCCTCAAAAGGTTATTTTTGGTGATAATCAAGTCACCGTACAATTTTCACCAGTCTCCTCTACTAAAAATTGGTACGATACTACGAATGGATTAATTGGCAAAACCCTAGAGAATGCCCATAGCTCGATCGATCTAGCTTTATTTGTTTTTAGCGAACAAAAATTAGCTGATATCTTACAAAAAGAACAACAAAAAGGCGTAAATATCAGAGGTTTATTTGATGTTGGCTTTGCCTTCCGCTACTATAGTGAGGCTTTAGATTTACTAGGATTTGCTCTTCCTTATCGATGTAAGTATGAAGAAAATAACCAACCTTGGCAAAAACCACTGAGATCGGTAGGCATTCCTTTATTACCCAGAGGAGACAAACTACATCACAAATTTGCCATCATTGACAATAGTACCGTGATAACTGGATCTCAAAACTGGTCGGCATCAGGCAATTATAATAACGATGAAACTGTTTTAATTATTCAAAATCGGGCGATCGCTGCTCATTTTGAGCGAGAATTCACTCAACTTTACCAACAAGCTAAATTAGGGCTACCCCAAAACATATCTGCTAAATTAAAAAGCGAAGAAACTAAATGCTATTAAAAAAGGAGCGATCGACAAAACCGAATATTTTTTTCTTTTTATCTACTCCTAACCTTCGATCCCTGACCTCTAAATGATTTTGAATTTAGCTAAAAAACTTAATTTACTTTGATTCAATTGACTTTTTTAGCTGGATAGAGAAAATAGTATTTTCTATTAAAACTGGAGCAAATGGAAAATCTAGCCTCCGAACGTAAAAAAAAGCCTTATAAAGTCAATCGTTGGTTCAAATGGTTATCTCCTGGACTATTTGTGAAGCGATGGCTTTTTATTAGTGTTGCTGGTTTATTTTTAACTACTTTGGGAGGAGCAATTTGGGTTAAGTTGACTCCTGTATATCGTTTACTAGAGTTAATATCACAAATCTTAGAAACGATCGCCAAAGTTATTCCTAACTATATTTCTGGCCCTCTTACATTATTAATTGGGCTATTTTTAGTATTTTGGGGTCAATCTCGTACCGTAGGTTCGATTACTTCTGCCTTAAGACCAGACCAAGACGAAGAATTAGTAGATATGTTGCTTGCCCATCGTCGTCTTAGTAAAGGGCCAAAAATAGTCGTTGTCGGTGGCGGAACTGGTCTATCTAATCTTTTAAGGGGTTTGAAAAAGTATAGTAATAATATTACTGCAATTGTTACTGTCGCCGATGATGGGGGGTCTTCAGGTAGGCTGCGCAGAGAAATTGGCGTTTTACCGCCAGGAGATATCCGCAACTGTTTGTCGGCTTTAGCTGATGAAGAAAAATTATTGACCGAGTTATTTCAGTATCGCTTTGAAGCTGGAGATGGTCTAGTGGGTCATAGTTTCGGCAATTTATTTCTTACAGCCTTAAGTGAAATTACTGGAGATTTAGAACAGGCTGTCAATGCTAGTTCCCATGTTTTAGCCATTAGAGGGAAGGTTTTACCTGCCACACTTACAGATGTAAGCTTGTGGGCCGAATTAGAAGATGGCAGAATAATTCAAGGAGAATCTAAAATACCAGAAGCTAGAGGTAGAATTCGCCATTTTGGTTGCATCCCTGCTAATCCTCCTGCTTTACCTAGTACTATTAGAGCCATTAAAGAAGCTGATTACATTATTATCGGCCCTGGTAGCCTTTATACGAGTATTATCCCTAACTTTTTAGTCCCCGAAATTCGCGAAGCGATCGCTAAAGTTTCAGTACCCCGCATTTATGTTTGTAATATTATGACTCAATTAGGGGAAACAGAAGGTTATACTGTTGCCGATCATATAAGGGCGATCGATAATATTTGCGGTTACAAAATGTTTGATGCAGTATTGGCTCATCGTAAATCCCCTTCTCCTAAGTCTTTACAAAAATATGCTCGGGAAAATTCTCATCCAGTCTTCCTGGATAGAGAAGATGTTGCCCAGTTAGGTCGTCGAATTGTTTTAGCGAATGTTATGGATGAAGACCCAGAAACAGGCTATGTCCGCCACGATCCCTATCAATTAGCGAGAGTTTTGTTACGCTGGTATAGTGGTAAATGGCAGCCTTAAAAGTTATTTATAAAACTTAGAATATTTAGGAGATAATTATTTATTATTTATTTTTTAAATTCTCTTTGATTTATTATTTTTTTCTTGAGTAACGGGAATACGATCGACGATCGCACTACCTATAAAAACTCAAAAGAAAATGGAAATAACAAACTAAAACAAAGTTACAATTGTTAAATTAAAACTTTTAAAATAAGCAAATATGCGAGTATTCTGTAAGTTACCAACAATTTAAAATCACTTTAGTTTGTCATCCCAATAACAATTACTTGGCTAGTTTTAATCATAGCAATTGATTATTAAGTTAATGTAATGATCCAGAGTTATAATGTGAAGTCTGTAAGAAAAAATAGTAAAGGTCAATAGTTTACTGTGTCTTCTCGTTATCAAACAATTTTGTTGGCAAACAGCCAGGAGACTCAAAGAGTAGGCAAGATTTTAGGTCAAATATTGCCAGCAAACACCACTATCCTTTTAGAAGGAGATTTAGGTGCTGGTAAAACTACTCTAATTCAAGGCATCGGTCAAGGTTTGGGCATTAGTGAGATGATTGTTAGCCCTACATTTACTTTAATTAACGAATACAAAGAAGGACGATTACCCCTGTACCATTTAGATTTATATCGACTCCAGAGTGAAGAGGTTGAATCGATTCATCCAGAAATTTATTGGGAAGGAATAGAAGTAACTCCTGGAATTACTGCGATCGAGTGGGCGCAAAGACTAACTTATAAACCTAGCAACTACTTAAATATTAAATTAAACCATCACTTGCCCAAAGGTCGTCAATTACAATGGCAAACTATAGGGGAAAATCAATTCGAGCTTAGTTTATTGAAAAATTTTTCTTGAATTTTTTCGCCTTTTAGAAGATATTTTCGCTCTCATCTGTAACAGAACTTAACTCATGCTGGCAAGAGCGATAAATCTAAATTCCAATAAACATTTTGTCGAGTCACCGCATTCCACGGTCAAAATAAATTATTCTCATAAAGCTTTAAGAACAATGCTTTCAGCTTAAAACTTTGGTGAAAAATGCTCGAATAATATCTATAGCTAATCTAAAGATTCATAGTTCACATCAAGATGAACCATGAACCTATTAAAATGCTTAGTCAATTTCTAATTGATTACCGCGTTTGTATTGCAGATAAGCAGCAACAAATAAACCTGCAAGGGTAATAGGAATTAAACCTAGCACAATGCCCAGAAGTAAAGGTTCAATCAAAACAAGTCTCCTTTAGATAAATTATATATTTCAATATATTTTACTGGAAATTGATAGATTTTAGGTTAATGGATTATAGCATAATTATAATTTTTCATTTGTTAGGCTTGCTTAGTTAGTCTATAAACTTTAAGCTATTTAATAAATCAAAATTTATTTAAGCAAACATTTTTTTAAATTAACTATAGAGTAGCCAGTGGATAACCAGATAATCCAGCCCTCAATCTTAGCTCAACGCATTATTTTAGTGGTTGCGTTGTTCGTACTGATAGTCAGTGTCGGTATTTTGGGTATCTATTGGCAGAGAATTGCCGATCCTTACGTTCAGGAAGTACTATCTCTACCTGGAGACAAGACCAAAGGTAATGCTATTTTTCAAATTAATTGTGCTGGTTGTCATGGTTTACAAGCAGATAAAAATGTTGGGCCAAGTTTACAAGATATATCGAAAAGAAAATCAAAGGTAGAAATAATTTATCAAGTTATTAGTGGAAAAACACCACCAATGCCCAAATTTCAACCTAATTCTCAGGAAATGGCCGACTTACTTGCTTATCTAGAGAAAATTTAAATTACTTAATATCTCTCTACACTACTTAGAAATACTGGCTCAACTCTAATAGCTACTATATTAGCTGGACGCACTAACATAGATTCTCCCTGAATATTTTTAATAGGAACACTGATAAAATCGTGAGAATCTGACTTGGGAACGAGTTCGCTCGTATACCATTTCTGAAATTCTTGGATAGTTGCAAACCGAACTTCTTCTTTATTACCACTAGACAGAAAGATATGAATCGCGTATTCGTCTGCTTTTCTGGGCATAATAGTTATTACTGATTATTAGCAACTTTATAGTTCCCACAAACAAAATTAAAGTATCATCAATTTTATGCACCGCAAGAGGATAAGATCTTTCCTGGACAAAATAGTCTAAAGTATTAGAAACAGACTTATGCAAGTAATTTTTTTCGGTACTCCTCAATTTGCCGTTGCCACCCTAGAAAGTTTATTAGAACATCCTGATTTTGAAGTAATTGCCGTCGTTACTCAACCAGACAAACGCAGAGGTAGAGGAGGTAAAATGCTACCCTCCGCAGTTAAAAAAGTAGCTCTAGAACATAATTTATCGATCTGGCAACCTAAAAGAATTAAAAAAGAGGGAGAAACCCTTAATAAGCTCAAACAAGCTAATGCAGATGCTTTTGTTGTGGTTGCTTATGGGCAAATATTATCTTCAGAAATTTTAGCTATGCCCAAACTCGGCTGTATCAATGTTCATGGTTCAATTTTGCCGAAATATCGTGGTGCTGCCCCAATTCAATGGAGTCTGTATAAGGGAGAAGAGCGAACGGGAATTACAACCATGCTCATGGATGAGGGGATGGATACGGGAGATATGCTCTTAAAAACGGAGATTCCTATCGGCTTACTCGATAATGCTCATCAAATAGCTAATAGCTTAGCTCATAAAGGGGCAGATTTATTAATTGAAACTCTATTACAGTTAGAAAAACAAGAGATTCAGCCTATACCGCAAATAGATTCGGAAGCGACTTATGCCCCACTAATTCAAAAAGCGGATTATTTGCTAGATTGGTCGCGTTCTGCCATAGAGTTACATAATCAAATTCGTGGGTTTTATCCCAATTGTGTCGCTAAATGGCAAGAAAAAACCTTGAAAATTACAGAAACAGTTCCCCTGGTAGAAGAATATCTCGATCGACTACCAGCAGAACTAAATATAATTAAACAGGAATGGGAATCTGTCGCGCCACTGTCAGGAAAACCAGGAGAAATTCTCAAGAATTGGAAAAATTTAGGGCCGATTATACAAACAGGAAAAGGGCTTTTGCTCCTCAGACAGGTACAACTTGCAGGTAAACGTTCTCAGTCTGGATGGGACTTCGTTAATGGTATGCGAGTTGAAGTAGGAGACAAAATAGATAATGGTTAAGGCAAAGACTCGATCGCTTTATAATCAAGGCAATCGTGACAAGGCCCATTAGGATTAACTGCACAGCGTAAAATTTCTGAATGAGCATTTAGTTGACAACTGGCATCGCCAATAATCCATTTTCCTTCTACTAAGGTTTTTTCTTCTGGCGAACGAGATTCTTGAACATGAAGGGAAACTTTATGTAAATAATAGCCACCGATCTGATATTGATAGTGATGGTGGCGTTCTAAGATCGTGTAAGTTTTGCCTTTTAACTCTAAATAATTGCCTGGTTGGGGCATCCAATCCAGTTTTGTTTTACCCAAAGATTGATTAGATTTACTTAAAATAATTTCTGTGAGTAATGAATTTGACTCCATAACTGGTTTTCTACTTATTGCTTCATCTCAAAATCGTAACCCGATCCTTAACCAGGATTGAGGTGATTTTATTTAACTTTCATTATTTTGTTAAATAAATCTATTACTTCAGTCTCCGAAGCAATATTAGCAGATAAGGCGATCGCTTAGCCTCCAGCTTGTTTAGCTGCTGTTTGTTAAAACTCAATTAGGTACTATCAAAGATTTAATCCTTGTTTTGTCTGGGCAACAATATAATCGACTACATCCTGATAACTGCCTGTTTTCTCGTAAATTGCCAATTGTCTTTGTGCCCCATTGCCTTGTTCGAGAATCTGGTTAACGGATGTAAAAATAGTATCCCAATCGCCAAATTTTTCTAAAGCGGGCTGTAAATAATCCAGAAATTTATTAACTAAATCTGAAGCAGGAATCGCAACTTTGTCTATTACATCGATTAAATCTGCCGTTAAGCCATAACGGGCTGCATACCAATGAGCAGTTTGTAATAATTCGGGACGTATAGCATTTAAAGGAATATGATTAACAACTTCTTGATAGCAAGTCCAAACTAATGCTCGAATTAAACCAGCCATCGTTACTGCTTCGTCTACGGTTAAACAAATATCCGTTGCCCGAAATTCGATGGTGGGAAACTTATCCGATAAGCGAATGTCCCAATAAATAGTAGTCGGGTCTTCAATTGCGCCAGTAGCAATTAAATCATCAATCAAAGCTATGTATTCTTCATAATCGGCAAAAATTTGCGGTTGTCCAGCTAAAGGAAGGCGCGACCACATGGTGGTTCTATAGCTAGCGTAACCTGTTTCTCGACCCATCCAAAAAGGAGAATTAGCTGAAAGTGCCAATAAAACCGATAACCAAATACGAGCGCGATTAATTATTTGGAGGGCGATCGCGCGATCGCTAAAACCCACATGAACGTGATTGCCAAAAATAATCAATTCACGAATAACTTGTTTCAGGTCTGATTCTAAATTACGATAACGAGATTTAGGGGTAATTTCTTGCTCTTGCCAACGAGAAAAGGGATGCGTTCCTGCTGCTGCGATCGTCTGTTCCTGTTTTTTAGCTGCTTCTACAACTGCCTGGCGACAACGAATCAACTCCTGACGTGCTTCTGCTAAATTTTGACAAACAGTTGTGGCAATTTCAATCTGAGAGCGATACATTTCTGGTTGTACCACATCTTCATCTAGAGTTTCTCTAGCGTTACGAATAATTTGCTCTGCTTTACCGCATAGTTCTCTTGTTTGTGGATTAATAATTTGATACTCTTCCTCGACACCGATCGTAAATTCTGCTGATTCGTTCATTTATTAAAGGTATTTTTTAAAGCTTATAACCAAAAAATAAGGCTTTAATTTTGGGAAGATGTATATCTTAGGCAAGATTTTTAGTTATTAATTTTTAGGGGCAAACAGCCGTTCGCCCGTACAGTCAAGAATTCTCAAATCTTAATTCACTATGGGAGGATTGGTAATTTTTAAGAATATCTAAAAAAGCAAAAACGGCTGGAGTATGGAGCGCATTTTTGACAACTGCTGCTTTAATAATCCTTTCTAGAGGAACTGGCAGAGAATAAACTCTTAATTGTGGGGGAATAGGTTCGGCAGCAAGTTTAGGCATAATAGCAGCACCTAAGCCTTGTATTGCCATACCGATCATTGTTGAATCTTTTTTCATTTCATAAGCAATATCTATATTTACCAATGTTTCCAAACTCTGTAAATATCGCCGAATTTGTAGAGAACAGGTATTGCTTGCCGAAAGAATCAAAGGATAGGTTCCTAATTGTTGACAAGTCAATTTTGTTTGGTCTAATTCTAAGCTACGGGGCAACAATACCACATATTCATCACGGTAAATTTCCCAGGTTTCTAACTCATCAGAACAAGGTAGATCGACTATACCAATATCTGCCTTACTCGAACGCAGAGTACTTTCAATCTCAAAATGTTCGTCAACTTCAGTAACACTTACTTTGATTAACGGAAACTGACGACGAAACTGAGCCATTAATACAGGTAATATATGAGTTGCAGCACTACGAAAAGCTACTATTCTGACGTTACCGCCTTCTAAACCCTTAGCTCGATTGGCTTCATTTGCTATCTTTTGTAACAAATCTAGGATCTCTTTGGCAGGTATGACTAATCTTTCTCCTACATGGGTAAGATATGCACCATTACGACCTCGATTAAATAAGATTACTCCTAATTCTGTTTCTAAAGTAGCGATCGCATGACTGACGGCTGACTGAGAAATATTGAGAGGCAAAGCAGCTTCACTAAAATTGCGATAATCCGCCACTGCCACGAGTATTCTTAGCTGTGAAATTTTTAGTTTGTAGGGATCGATCGTACTCATTAGCTTATTTATCAATCTTTGAGCCATATCTTGAGCAAAGGTTTAGTTAGGCAGGAGGGAGAATAAATAACTTTTCTTCCTACAAATCATCTTACAAATTAACTAAAAATTGCAATATTTAAGTATGAATGAAATTCATATTTACCATGCATAGATTGTTTTGTCGATCTTTAATCTAATAGTTAAAGTATATTTATTGCTAGTCAAAAGTCTTAAATATTAACAAGTAAAGGCGAATATTAAAATTTTATTGCAGGCGAAACCAAAAAATATCAGTGCTAGTAAATTAGCTGAAAATCAACAAAATTTAATCAAATGGGTTCAGCATTTACATCGCTTTTTTTTCTAAAATAAATTGCGATTTACTTAATATATTGAGACAAAATTATCACAACAGGAAAAAATGAATTAGAGGAGATAACATGAAAATAAATGACTGGATTGTCAGGATTTTGCAGAATGTAAGTCAAAGTTTATGGCGACAAAACAATGAACCAAAAATAGAATTTAAACGCGATCGCCACGGCAACTCCTACTGGAAAGTCTACGATTTTACTAATAATCGATCCTACGCTTTTGGTTCCGAACAAGACGTACGAGCTTGGATTGAAAACCGCTATCACAGCTTTTAAATCAATGAGATCGAAGTATCAAAATCAGAGGAAATAAAGAAAATGAATTTTTCTAAATCTAATCTCAAACCATATAACCTTACCAATAACAAAGTTAGCTATACAGAAAATCGAGTTTGGTTATGGCTCAAAAAATTCTGGGAATTTAGTCTCTTTTATGGAGATTATTTGGCAAGTTTGCATTCTCAGAAAAAATAAATTATGGCAATAGGTTTCCAAAGTACAACAAAGAATTTTTCCCTTTCGCTCATTATTTTGGATTTTCACAATAGCAGCAGAGTTGACAGTGTGACAGCACTCACTTCGCGAGATCGCAGTCTAATTCTAGGTAAAAGATGATTCAATTTCTACAATTACAGGAGCATGATCGCTAGGTTTGACTAATTTTCTTGGCTCTTTATCGATCCAGCATTTAGTTGCTTGTTGGTAAAGTTCTGGTGTTAAATAATGGTGATCTATGCGCCAACCGCGATCGCGCTGAAAACCTGCTGCTCGATAATTCCACCAGCTAAAATGTCCTGACTCAGTAGTAAACTTGCGAAAAGCATCTTGTAAGCCGATACTAAGTACTTCTGTTAAAGCTTCTCTTTCTGCGGGAGAAGACATAATATGTGTTTCTTTGCCTTGAGGATTATAGATATCACGATCTTCTAAAGCAATATTAAAATCGCCACAGACGCACATTGGCTGTGCTTGTTTAGTTTGTAATATCTGTAAATATTCTTTGAGTAATTTTAGCCACTGCAATTTATATTGATATTTACCATCGGCAAGATCTGCACCATTGGGGACGTAAAGATTAACTAGACGAATATTTCCCATAACACCAGTAATAACTCGCTTTTGCAGATCGAATTCTTCGGCACTATTTCCCAAAACAGGAGCAAAACCACAACTAA
Organism: Xenococcaceae cyanobacterium; assembly: GCA_051439545.1. Classification (GTDB taxonomy): domain Bacteria; phylum Cyanobacteriota; class Cyanobacteriia; order Cyanobacteriales; family Xenococcaceae; genus JASJDJ01. Next base: position 14,123 of record JBFRWK010000210.1, read on the forward strand.
CTTCTGTTAGAGGAGTAAGGCTAAATATAGCTACACCGTTATATGCTTTTTGTCCTGAAATATAAACGTGATAGCCTAACTCTTCAAAGCGAGTACGTGGAAAATCTCGATCGATAACTTTAGTTTCTTGTAAACAGAGAACATCTACAGAATTCTGCTCTAGCCAATTGGCGACGATTTCTTGGCGAGTACGGATCGAGTTAACATTCCAAGTTGCTATTTTCATTAACGTTTAGTGTTTGGTACATCGAAAAAAGAATTTAAATTATAATATATAGTTCATTTGAACCAAATTATTTAACTAGATACGATAGGTAGAAGCAAGAAGCTCTCATGGCTTTAGCCTGAGAGAGTATGTCACAAATGCTTATTTGCCCAAAGTACAGCAGAGATGCGATCTCGCACACCAAGTTGGCTGAGAATACGAGTCACATAGTTTCTTACAGTACCTTCTGTGATATAGAGTTCCCGAGCAATTTCCTGATTATTTTTGCCTTGGGCAATGAGTTGGAGAACTTCTAATTCTCTCTTGCTCAATCGGTTATTATGTCGTACTGTCGCTTCCGAAGATTTAGGTGATAGATGGGCAAATACTTTAGGTGCAATTGTCGGCCCTAGTTGACTATATCCTGAATGTGCAGAACGAATAGCTGTGACGATCTGTTCGGCAGGAGTACGCTTGAGCAAATAGCCGATCGCACCAGCTTGTAAAGATTGCCCTATATATTCATCATCGTCAAATACGGTTAGTACCACAATCCGAATCCAAGGATATCGCTGATTAATAGTGCGGGTTGCTTCAACACCATTACATCCAGGCATTCTTACATCCATTAAAATTACATCTGGCTGTAATTTAGCTGTAAGAGAAATTGCCTCTTCTCCATCACCAGCTTGTCCGACGACTTCTATATCTTCTCTGATAGAAAGCAATTCCCCCAACCCTTCTCGAAAAATCTCTTGGTCATCAACAAGCAATAGCCGAATCATGAGAATGAAAAATTTTAATTGAACCAGAAAAAGTTTATTTCTTTCCGTTTATTATGAGATTTTTTGACGCTTGATTTCTACCTCTTGGGGAATAATTACTATTATTTGAGTTCCTGCGCCTGGGGTGCTACCAATATTTAATTCCCCTTGTAAAATCTGTACCCGTTCTTTCATACTTTGTAGCCCAAAGCCATTATAAGATAGGGTTGGATCGAAACCTCGACCATTATCTTCTAGTTTTACTGTAATGCGATCGCTCGTCGCTTGACACCGTAAAAAGATTCGATCGGCATTGCTGTGTTTTTGAATATTTGTCAGTCCTTCGGCGATAATGCAGTACAGATGATGACTCACCTGTAAGGGCAGTTGTGGCAAGTTAATTTCTGAATCCACTTTCAAACCTTGATGATGCTTTAATTGTTCCAGTAAACTCTGTAAGGCACGATCCAGATGAAAATCAGACTGGTGCATAGCTTGCAGTGTCAAACTCATATCCTCGACGCATCGATCCGCTAAAAACTTAGCCAGATCGATTGCCCTAAATGCGCGATCGGGTTTATGATGTCGAAATTCTTGAGCTAATGCTAGTTGAACTTGAAGATTAGTTAGAGTATGTCCTAAGGAATCATGAATGTCGCGGGCAATGCGAACGCGCTCTAGTTGAGTAGCCAAACCCTCGACTTGTCGCGTTAATTCTTCTGCTCGTTGACGGCTTTTTTGTTCTGCAATAATGGCAGAGCAGAGTACAATCATAAAACTGCTAAGCATGACGTAGTTAGTTATGCTACTTATCAAAAAATCTTTGACGAGCTTCGGATCGCGAGGCTCGATTTCTATCGTAGTATAAAGAAATCCTTCGATAGACTTAGGTAAAGACCCAACGAGAATTAGCATATATAAAATTCCTACTATAACAGTAAGCATCACTACTCTTTTGCGCCCGAACAAAAAACAACTTTTGGCGATCGAGACAAAGATAAAAGATTCTACCTCAAAACCACTAAAGTACTTAACTGTCAAAATTAGCGAAATTTCTAAGGATATGTAAGCGTACCTCATCCATAATGACCGATGAATGGGAAGTATCCAACTTAATGCTGCGATCGCGACATAAAAAAAACTTAGTTGCCAAAACTGTTTTGCTGTCACGACAATAATATTGTTTGCTGTCACCAAGCAATAATAAAAAACAAATCCAGCTATCAGTATCCATTCCACGTAGCGAAACATTTTTTGAACAGATAAGGACAAGACACCCGAACTTCGCTCACCTGCTCGATATGTCTGTAAAAAAGAGCGAATAGCTGGTTTCATGTTAACTGTTGCATTATAAAGGTTTGTATCGGGAAATATTTTCAAGCTAGAGTATTTTTGCCCAATTAACAATATGATCGCTGTCATATATTTTCATGAAATTCATATGATTCTAGGTAGTAGTATCTCTGCATCATTTTCCATACCTTGAAAATAGCTACTATTGAGAGGTCTATTATCGTGACGAACCTAAACAAAATAGATTCTGCGGAAAATCAAATACCAGAAGTACTAGAAAACCTAGAACAAAAACTAGAGACAGCATTATTACAAACAGCCCAAGATACTAACTCCCCCGATATCGGTGTCAGTGTGGGCGTGGTTACACCAGAAGGGACATGGACTGGAACTACTGGTGTCTCTAACCTTGAAACTGGAGAAGCAACTCGACCAGACGATCTATTTAAAATAGCTAGTATTAGCAAAGCCTATACCTCGGCTATTATTCTCAAGCTACAAGAACAAGGAAAACTTAGTTTGGACGATACCTTAGATAAATGGCTGCCAGAAATTGCCGCTCGACTTACTAATGGCAATCATTTGACTATCCGCCAACTCTTAGACGGTACGGGAGGACTGTGGGACTATTTTAATCTTGATGGTGAGTTTCTACCTGATTTTCTTGCCGACTATTACGAGATACAGAAGGTAACAACTCTCTTTATGGCAATGATGGAGACGATTTGTTACTTGCAGGTAAGGGAGATGATGCACTTTATGGAGATGCGGGTAGCGATCGCCTAATAGCTTCTGCTGGTAATGATTTACTATTTGGCGGTAGCGGAGATGACGCGCTCGACGGCGGTAAAGGGGACGATAACTTAATTGGAGGAGAAGGCAACGATACTTTAATCGGGTTATCTGGTAGCAATACTTTAACAGGAGATGACGGTAGCGATCTCTTTATTCTTTCCTTAGATGGAACAGATATTATTACTGACTTTACCAGTGGTGAAGACTTGTTAAAATTACCAGAAACTATTAGTTTTGTCGATCTTGAGATTAGTAAAGGTCAAGGAGATGAGATGTTAATTCAAGCAGTGGGCAGTGAGCTAGCTATATTTCAGGGAATCAACGCGGATAGCTTAGATGCAGATAATTTTGTTTTTACTTAAAGACTATTAGTAAAAAAGCTTGTGCGATTAAAGCTAAATGTTTAATTAACTACTCAGGCAAAATTATTTGGATATTTTCCATTCAGTTATATTCCCTGTTCCCTCCCACCACCAAATGTTAAATTAATTTTGCACAGGTACTTATCAATCCCAATCATCGCCTCACAAAATGTATTATAGATTTTAATTATAAGTTGTTCTTTGCCTATTGGTTTTAGTTTTCAAAGAAGGAAAACAATAAAGTGTGTTAAATATGAAAACAACTAACGTCTTCGTTTACGGAACGCTTAAACCAGGAGAAAAGAACTACCCCGATTATTGTGCGGGGAAGACCATAAAAGAAACTAAAGCTTATGTTAGAGGACAGCTATATCATTTATCTTTAGGCTATCCTGCTATGGCAGAAGGAGACAAAAAGATTGAAGGTTATTTACTCACTTTTGCCGAGCGTTCTATCTTGACTAGTTTAGATGAACTAGAAGACTATCATCCAGATCGATCGCCCGCTCTCAACGAATATTACCGCCAGCAGGTTTCTATTTACGATCTTGCTGACGGTTTTTTGGCGGAAGCCTGGGTTTATTTAATGAATATAGAGAAAATTAAACTACTTAACGGTATTCTGGTTAATTCAGAATGCTGGAGTAGCAACTCAATTTACTAAGTACGACTAATATTAATTAGAACCATTTTCTAGCAACTCTTCTTCGGTTGAAGAAATCGCAGTTTTAGGTATAATAACAGCAGGTTTATTCACTGCAACAGCTACCATAACTTTAGCAGGTACTCCTTCTCGCTCGGAAGACTCTGCAAGTCTTAGAGTAGGAGCATTGCCACCACCAATAAATAAATTAGAGATAGTAGCCAATACCAAAGCTGCGATCGCCCCTCCTCCCCAAAGAGATATTTGGCGTTTGCGTTTAGTACTATCTAGATTTTGTAAAACTCGCTCGGACAACTCTTTTGGAGAAATTGTTTCTTGAGGCATCGGAATATTGCCAATGCCATTATGTAATCTACTTAATTGCAAGTATATTTTTTTAATTTGAGGATCGTTATCTAACCAATACTGAACTTGTTGACGCTCCTCTACGCTCACTTCACCATCCAAGTAAGCACTTAGCAATTCAAAGCGATCGATCTCGGCATTATCTATGTCGTTGTCGCCCAAATTAGAGATACTTGGCTCTATAATCGAAGAATTTTGCTCGATTTGGTCGAATATCTGATTTAAATTGAAATCATCATAATTAGATGTCATCTCGGCATCACCACTAAGTTTTAATTAATAAGCTTCAGACGACAACAGCAAACATTCCTTTTGCTCTTTTGCTCATCAAGAATTTGGGTCTGAAAATTTGCTTGCCCTATTAATAATTTACTGCTCATCTAGATAGTTTTGCAAGATTGATTGTAATTTTAATCTGGCTCTAGCAATTCTAGATTTGACTGTACCTAAAGATACTCCAGTAATTTGAGCAATTTCTTCATAAGCCATGCCCTCAATTTCTCTCAAGACAATAGTTGTCCTAAATGACTCGGGCAATTCATAAATCGCTTTTTTTAGCTGCTCGTAAAATTCTCTTGTTGTCAAATTATCATTGGGACTGGGATAATCGGAAGGTAACTCCCAAGTCATCTCCCCATCTTTTACTTGATGAGGAGCATCTAGAGATAGAGGTTCGGCTACTCTTTTACGTTTACGTAATTCATCGTAAAACAGGTTAGTCGTAATTCTACTTAACCAACCACGAAACTTTACGGGTTCGTTAAGACGCTTGATATTACGATAGACTCTGATCCAAACTTCTTGAGCTAAATCTGCTCTTTCTTCCCAATCTGGAGCTAGATGATATAGCAATCTGTCGACATGAGATTGATATCTCTGTAATAGTTCGGCAAAAGCAGCACGATCTGGCTGTGCTGTCTGTTGACAGCGCAAGATAAGATCATAGTTAGAGAGTTTTTCTGGAGACACTAGCAAACTTTTAGGATCACTACCCACCTCAACTCTTGACCATGATACAGGAAGAGATTGACTCATGAACTTACCAACCACAATATAGTTTCCTTTTTCTTAGACCTTAATTCGATTGAATAAGTTCCCTATCTTTTACTGAAATAATCTCTCAGGATTTTGGTTCATAGGCGGGAGCATAGTCTTTGAGTAAGTTACTCAGTTGAGAAGCTACCCCAGCATCGCCTTGATTTTTGGTAATTGCTCGTCTTTCAGGGAAAAACTTAGGTCGATCGAGATAGCGAGCAATTGCTTCATTTACCTGCTCACTGATTAAATCTTTTAATTCTTTTCTAGCTCGTTGTCGTTGATAATCAGCACCTTCTTCCGTAGTCGCGTATAGAGGCGGTAGGCGATTGAGAGCGTAAGCAGCAATATCTCCCACATCTAAAGAGATATCGCTAGCTTGCTCTATCTCTGCTACACGGGTGATGGCATCACTAAGTACTAATTCTTCCATCACATTAATAAATTGTTTGCGGGGTACGGCAATTACTTCCCCTGTCAGTAGAGAACCCATTAGCTTATCTAAAGCCATGTATTCCTCTACTGACAATTCTGCTGCCGTATCACAAATACGCCCTACTTCTGCTTCCATACTTGGCGTTAAGTAGCCATCTTGTAGGGCCTGATCTACTATCTCTTTAATCCCCATAATTTTGCTCAAGGTATATTTTACGTTTTCTCAATTTAAGAGATATCACAATCATTCCTCAAGAAAAGCAAAACGACACGTTTATGGAGAAAATTTTTAGGAAAACTTTAACTTAGATTTATATTTTAGTCAATTATACTGAATCGCCAAGGAACTGGACTTACAGCAACTCCGTGAACATACAGTCCCCAATGCAAATGAGGGCCTGTAGATGCTCCCGTTGCTCCTACCGTACCGATTGGTTGACCTGCTTTTACCATGTCTCCTTCTTGGACATTAATGTCTTTGAGGTGAAGAAACAGACTCAGTACTCCTTGACCATGATCGATACCGATGGTATTGCCGTGAACTTTAAAACCTTCTGCTTCTTTACCGACCAATTTGACCCGACCCGCTGCTGGTGCTACCACTACCGAGCCTTCAGCACCAGCATAGTCTACTCCTCTGTGGTAATAATTTTCGGCAAAAACATCATTATAATAACGACGCACGCCAAATTCAGTAGAGACACGAGCTTGATTGGGTCTGACAAACTCTCCCTCCCATAATTTTTCGGGAGTAACCAGTTGTCTAAAAGCAGCTACTTTGTCTATTTCTGTTTGAGTAGCAGAACTATTGGCTTTTCCTGTCAGGCGAATTCTCTGAGTCGGGAAAGTACGATTTTTGACCCAAACACCGATATTTCTAGTTTCTCCATCTCCCTCAATCTTAACAGTTACTTTTCCTGGTTCATCTAAAGGAGAAGTAGGAATTAAAGCCCGATAGCCATTGTCGATGGGAAATACTGGATATTCTTGTTCCTCGACAGTTACTGTAGGTGTAGTCTCGGGATTTTCTGGTTTGAGAAATATAGAAATTGTATCTCCTAATTGAGGAGCAGTGGGAGCTACGTTTATTTCTAAAGCTCGAGCGATCGAGGTGCTTCCCAAAATTAAAGCTGTACCAACCCAAGTTAAATGAGTAGTTAATTGACTAATCATAATTTTCTTAACTAAATAAAATATCGTGCAGACAAAGTTAGAATTATAAATACTGTAGTTTGTCTAAAGTTAAAATAATAGTAATTCTTAACTAGTAGAAAATTATAATATTGATTCTCAGTCGAAAAATATTTTTTTACAGGATTTTCATGAGAAAATGACAAATATATCCAATGTATTTAATTAAGTAATGCTCTGACCAACATTGTCGTTCCTATTGGCTTCCTTTAAATAGCAGATATTACCTTATTAGGTATAGACATTATCGGTAGAATTTTGTTGGTAACTTGAAAAATTGTAGATGAGTATATCTAAGTCTGTGGTAGTTCAATTGCTGCAATCCCATCAGAGTTGGCGACCACAAATGTATTTTAAATCTTCTCTGACGGCCTTGTCTCACGCGATGGAAGACTTAGTTTTAGCTAGTTCCGATACTCCTCTCGTCATTGCTAGCTTTCAAAGGGAACGTTTTTATCGACAGGAAGCTCATCGTTATCGACGTATTGCTAGTAAAACATCTCAGGTATATGTTTTAGCAGCAGCAGAAACAGATTTCCAAAATAGCTCGAATATTTATGAAACTATTGCCTTCGAGCCTACCGATTCTTTAGCGCAAGAATGGCATTTAGTAATTATTGGCGATAACTATTCTGGTTGTTTGGTCTGTCAAGAAAAAACAGGTTCGGGATACGAACTTGAAAATGATTTGGCATTGGATGATAGTAGGCGTTTTGAAGGTATTTGGACTTTCGATCGACAAGTTAGTATTGATGCTGCCACCATAATGTTAGAGCGGATTCTGGCATATCGACCAGAATTAGAAACTAAAGTATCCCAAGCAAGGCAAACTTATTTGGCAACATCACCATCGGTATTAGACTCAGTGCCAAAATCCCCCTTAAATAATTCCGACCCTTTTGTTCAACGTTTAATAGCCTATTTACAAGCGGGGCAGTACAAAGTACTAAAAGCTAATAAATCTTTGGCTCTCAAACAAGAAAGAGAAAGCCTAATTAATTCCGTAACTGCTGCTATTAGACGCTCGCTCCATACAGAAGAAATTTTACAAGTAGCCGTACAACAATTGGGAGAAGGTTTAGGGGTTTGTCGGTGTATAGTCTATCGCTGTAGCGAAACCGATCCCATAGCCCAGATTAAACACGAATTTATTAACTCTGGGATTAATTCCCTTAAAGGCCAAACCTGGCAACTTAAAGATAATCCTCTATTTGAAGAAGTAGTTGAATTGCGAGAAGCCCTTAGTATCGATAACACTCGTAAAGACCGCCATATTACGACTGCTCCCCCCGAAGCAAAAAAATATTTACAAAACTTAGTAAAAACTTGTTCTATTTCTTCTTGGTTATTAGTACCAGTCCTCTATCAAGATCGGATTTTGGGAATGATCGAACTCCATCATTGCCGAGAAACTCCGATTACCTGGAAACCAGATGATATAGCTTTAGTAGATGCGATCGCCACTCAAATCGGCGTGGCCTTAATTCAGGCAGAAGCTTATGCTAATCTCGAAGAACTCAACGAACAACTAGAAGCTTTAGATCGCACTCGTTCCAATTTAGTTGCTATCACGGGGCATGAATTACGCACCCCTTTATCGACTATTCAAGTTTGTTTAGAAAGTTTGGCAACTGAACCTGATATGTCTCCTGAAGTACGTCAGGTCATGCTGAATACAGCCCTAGCTGATGCAGAAAGAATGCGCAAACTAGTACAAGACTTTTTAACTCTATCTCAGTTAGAAAGCGGAAGAGTAGATTGGCATCCAGAACTACTGTCTTTATCAGAATGTATCGATCTGGCAATAAGCAATGTATCTGCCCGTCAAAGCCCACAGGAACTACCCGCAATTATCAATCTCACAGAGCCTGAATTACCCCTAATCCAAGTAGATGGAGAGTGGTTGGTCGAAGTATTAGCAAAATTATTAGATAACGCTTGTAAATTTACCAGTGCTAAAGGCAAAATTACCATTAATGTCAAACACACAAAAGGAAACAATATAGAAGTAATCATTGCTGATACTGGTAGGGGCATCGAACCCAATCGTTTAGAAAAAGTGTTCGATCGCTTTTATCAAGAAGAGGGTGCATTACGCCGTAGTGCTGGAGGGACGGGTCTGGGTTTGGCTATTTGTCGACAAATTGTAAGTAATTGGGGAGGAGAAATTTGGGCAGAATCGGCAGGGAAAGACCGAGGTAGTGTGTTTCACTTTACTATTCCTTTGTAATTGAACCTCGCGGTTCTGTAACAGTTCTTGACAAAGCAACTAAATTGAGACGATCTCAGTGATAGCATTCGGTAAATAAGTAAAAATAAATCCACTTTAGAGAGAGATAATATGGCAGAAGCACTTACTGGACAAATGCCTAAATTTGGTGGCAGCACTGGCGGTTTGCTTACTAAAGCAGAGGTAGAAGAAAAATACGCAATTACCTGGACAAGTTCTAAAGAACAAGTTTTTGAAATGCCCACTGGTGGCGCAGCTATTATGAACGAAGGCGAAAATCTTCTTTATTTGGCTCGCAAAGAACAGTGTTTGGCATTAGGAACTCAATTAAGAACTAAATTTAAACCCAGAATTCAAGACTATAAAATTTATCGTGTTTTTCCTAGTGGAGAGACTCAATATTTGCATCCTGCTGATGGAGTCTTCCCTGAAAAAGTAAATGAAGGTCGCGAATTTCATGGTAAAAAAGACAGAAAAATTGGCGATAATCCTAATCCAGCAACCATCAAATTTTCTGGTAAAGCTCCTTATGAAGTGTAGTTTTACAAAAAAAAATAATTAATACTTGTTACTGGGGGCGATCGCTTGGTTGTCCTCAGCAAAGTTATTGAGGGAAAAGCTATTAGCGATTAGCTATTAGCTTTATTTATTGGTTATAGCTGCTATTTACGAGCGAATTTCTCTTCTTTCCTGACTAAATCATGATTTTTCCTAATTTCGATCGATTTTCTGACTTAGCCACTCAAGGAAACTTTATTCCTGTCTATCAAGAATTAGTTGCCGATCTAGAAACGCCTATTTCTGCTTGGTATAAAGTTTGTTTGGGTCAACCCTATAGTTTTCTCTTAGAGTCAGTAGAAGGAGGCGAAAATTTAGGGCGTTACAGTTTTTTAGGCTGTGAACCAATGTGGATATTAGAAGCTAGAGGAGAAACTACCACTCAAACCTATCGTCACGGTTCTGTAGAGAAATTTAATGGCAATCCTTTTGAGATTCTCACTCAATGCCTAGAGTCAATTAAACCAGTCAAATTGCCCCAATTACCCCCAGGGGTAGGCGGTTTATTTGGAGTCTGGGGTTATGAATTAATTCGCTGGATCGAACCGAGAGTAGCAGTATATGCTCCTACCGCAGCAGATTTACCTGATGGCATTTGGATGCAGGTAGATCATTTAATTATTTTTGACCAAGTCAAACGGAAAATTTGGGCGATCGCTTATGCGGATTTGCGCGACCCTGCGATCAATTTACAACAAGCATATCAGTTAGCTTGCGATCGTGTTAATAAACTAATCCTGAAACTTCAGTTACCTTTACCCGCAGAAGCTAAGTCTTTAGAATGGCAGAGTAAAGAGACTATTAGTCAAGAAAAAAAAGATCATTTAACTTACTCTAGCAATACATCGCGGGAAACTTTTTGTAACAATGTCAATAAAGCAAAAGAATATATTCGTGCGGGAGATATTTTTCAGGTTGTTATTTCCCAAAAATTATCGACTATTTACTCTGGTCATCCTTTCAATCTCTATCGTTCCCTGAGAATGATTAATCCTTCTCCTTATATGGCATACTATCAGTTTGGCGATTGGCAACTAATTGGTTCATCACCAGAAGTAATGGTTAAAGGGGAAAAAGAAGAGGATAAAATTAAAGCAACCCTAAGACCGATCGCGGGAACGAGACCTAGAGGGAAAACAGTTAAAGAAGATCGTGATTTTGCTGAAGATTTACTTGCCGACCCCAAAGAAATCGCCGAACACGTCATGTTAGTAGATTTAGGACGTAACGATCTCGGTCGTGTTTGTGTTAAGGGTAGCGTCAAAGTAGATGAAATGATGGTTATCGAACGTTATTCCCATGTTATGCACATTGTTAGTAACGTCATTGGCGAACTAGAGGAAGGTAAAAACGCTTGGGATTTACTGAAAGCTTGTTTTCCTGCGGGTACAGTTAGTGGCGCACCCAAAATTCGCGCTATGGAAATTATTAATGAGTTAGAACCAGAACGCAGAGGGCCTTATTCTGGAGTATATGGTTATTATGATTTTGAAGGACAGCTAAATAGTGCAATTACGATTAGAACTATGATCGTGCGTCCTCACCAAAGCGATCGACATTTAGTGTCCGTGCAAGCTGGTGCTGGGTTAGTAGCTGATTCTGAACCAGAAAAAGAATACCAAGAGACACTTAATAAAGCTAAAGGGTTGTTAGAGGCGATTCATAGTTTGGGATAAGAGCAAATGAAGCAAAGAAAAACGGCAAGATTAAGGTTTCAAAGCTTATTATTTAGCTAACTTTCTTTTTCTGTTGTCTTTGTCTTTGTTTTTCTCGCTGACGAGCTTCTTTTTCTGAAGTAAGCTGTTGATAACAATGAGGACAAGAAACACATTCCTCGTAATATGGTGAGGCTAAATCTTCGGCAGAAATAGGATGTCCACAAGCATAACAAAGGTGATAAGTACCTTTTTCTAATCCGTGTTTAACGGTTACTCGCTCATCAAAAACAAAACATTCTCCCTGCCATAAACTTTTTTCGGGGGGAATTTCTGCTATATATTTAAGAATACCTCCCTTGAGGTGATATACCTCTTTAAATCCTTTACTTATTAGGTAAGATGAAGCTTTTTCACATCTAATTCCTCCCGTACAAAACATAGCTACTTTAGAATGTTTGTGGGGGTCTAGGTTTTGGTTGGCATATTCGCTAAACTGGCGAAATGATTCTGTTTTAGGATTAATTGCCCCTTGAAAAGTACCGATATTGACTTCGTAGTCGTTGCGAGTATCAATAACTATAGTTTCTGGGTCGGTAATGACTTGATTCCAGTCTGATGGTTTGACGTAAGTACCTACTTGTTGACTGGGATTAACTTCAGGCTTATCAAAGGTGACAATTTCTTTTTTAATTTTGACCTTCATTCGCTGGAAAGGTGGAAATTCTGTTGAAGATTCTTTATGTTCTAAGTCGGCAAAACGAGAATCTGCTCGCAACCAAGCTAAAACTGCATCGATATTATTTCTCTTTCCTGCGATCGTACCATTAATACCTTCTATAGCGAGTAAGATCGTACCTTTAATCTCTTGCTGTTGACAATATGCTAGTAAAGACTTTTGGATATGAGAACAGTCTTCTAACCGAACAAATTTATAAAATGTAGCAACAACTTGAGTCATAATCCCCGCTCGATTTAACTTATCCAGAATCTATAATAACCGAAGCCCATCGACTAATTTTGTTGCTCTTCAATTTAATCCCACCAAAGCAATACTTCCCCTCACGATAAAGATAAAACTGACATTAACAGCCTTCTCCTTGAACAATTTGCTTGAGAGTAGTAAAAGTTTCTAAGCCAATTAAACCTTGACGAAATCCTTTTTGATTAGACATACCTAGAAAAACAACATCTCCGCTATTAGGGTGACGAGAAAAACGCGGAGAAGAATTGATATAAACTAAAGCACTATTAACACCTCTAGAGAAAAGGCGACTTTCTTCGTAGGATTCTGTAGCTAGGCAGTCTGCATGACCACTGCTATAGGAATTAATCCATTCGACCGCCTCTGCTAGACTGTTAATATATCTAAAGGCAATAGTTTTGTCTAAATAAGGCTGTCCCCATTCTGAGGGACTAGATAGTCTGAGATATTCGGGAAATTCTTCGACTAAGTTAACATCTCCTTTCAATTTGAACCCTTGTTCGCGAAGACTGTTAAATAAAGACAGTAGAGTCGAGGATTTTTTGTTGCCATTAATTAGTACTTTTTCGATCGCATTAACTGGGTCTGGTTCACTCTTGTGGCTATCTATAATTAGGTGACGGACTAGTTCTAAATCCCCACTAGAAGACCAATAGAGATAACAATTACCAATAGCTGTCTTTAAAACTGGTGCTGTGGCTTGCTCGACAATTTGCTGTACGAAGCTAGGACGACCATAGGGTATAATTAAATCTAAATAGCTATCTTGTACTAGCAAATCGGCAATTTCCGTTCCCAAATCAGAAGAAATAACTTCAATACAGCCTGAGGGTAATTCTGTTTCTGCCAGAGCAGCTTGAATAATTTTAGCGATCGCTATATTAGAATTACTAGCAGTACTACAACCTCTAAGAACTAGACTATTTCCAGTTTTAATACACATTCCTGCTGCAATAGCTGCTATTTCAGGAATAGCTTCATAGATCAAGGCAATAGTCCCGAGAGGCATTAACTGGCAATAAGTCTGGCAAGATTCTAACTGATAGGGTGCATTAATTAGGCGTTTCGTTGGGTCGGCGGATTTGCTTAAATATTTCAGAATCCTAACCGTCGTTTCTAATCTTTCGGGAGTCAGTTTCAGCCAATCGATCATCAACTCTGACACTGCCATTTCTCGGCTCATCTCTAAGTCAAGAGTATTTGCTTCTAGAATATAATCAAAGCTGTCTTCTAGAGCAAGAGCGATCGCTTTTACGCCTTGTTGACGAATATTGCCAGAGACGATATTTAAGTATTGTGAAGCGACATTAGTGCGCTTAACTATTTCGAGAATTGGATTATCCGAAAGATCTATTGTCATGATGTTAATGCCGAGAAGCTAACCAGAGCATGAGTGCCAGTAAAATAGTGAACAAAGATAAAATTATCGCCCAGACGATGATACTGTGATTGGATGATAATCGCAGCATTAAAGGTAATAACATAATCGCTACGATAGGCAAAATCATCATCACTAATAATAAGGCTGATAGATAACTTTGCGCCCAACCAGGATAAACATTTGACCAGCGATAACCAGTCCACCTCCAGGATTTCTTCTGATAAATAGAAGATAACTGCTCGATTATTCTACCGTTTTCCTTCACAACAAAAATTTGCTGACAACGAGTACAGCCTAATGCTTCTGTCAGCAAAATTGGCTTGAGACGACCTCGTCTTCGACAAGGACAAGGATAGTCATTGTTTAAGTCGATTTTTGGGATTTTATCGGGTCGCACTAAGTTAAATCTAAATAAAAGTATCCTAAACTAAAAATTTATCTTGTCTGTAAATATAGCAAGATTTCTGACTTTTCTTTCTTAAGCTATTTTCCAGCTTATCTTAGTATTAAGCTCACCAGCTAATTAATTTTTGCTCTTCTGACTCAAAAAACATGAAAAAAGCTTTTGTTCTCGATACTAATGTCTTATTGCACGATCCCAATGCCATGCTCCAGTTCAAAAATAATGATGTAATTTTACCTATTACTATCATTGAGGAATTAGACCGCTTCAAAAAACAAGCGGAAATGACAGGGAGAAATGCACGACAGGCATCGAGAACATTAGATCGATTGCGTTCTAGGGGTCATTTAACCAAAGGTATTCCTCTAGATGAGGGTGGTACTTTATGGGTGGCTTTGTGCGATCGCCAGACCTTAAAACAACTCCCTCCAGAACTAGAAGGCGATCGTGCTGATAATGCTATTTTAGCAGTAGCCTTAAAATTTAAACAGAATTGTCAATGTCCAGTAGTACTCGTAAGTAAAGATACAAATCTGCGGATTAAAGCCGATTCTTTGGGTTTAAATAGTCAGGACTATGAAGTTGATAAAGTTGATGTTAAAGACCTCTATACAGGCACTAGGGAGATTAAGGTAAATCAAGCTACTATCGAACAATTTTTTCGAGATGGAGAAACGATCTTAGAAGGTAATATTTATCCCAATCAGGCTCTTACTTTGGTCAATGAAGGAAATTCTTCCCATACAGCTTTGGCTATGGTCAAAGGCAATGATAAGCGAGTTGTTTCTTTGGTAAAATTTCCTCCTACTGGCGTTTTTCATATTTATCCCCGCAATCGAGAACAAAGGTTTGCCTTAAACTTATTGTTACGGGATTCTATTCCTCTGGTTACTCTGGTAGGAAAAGCAGGAACGGGAAAAACCTTACTGGCGATCGCAGCAGGATTACAGAAAGTAACAGAAGAAAAAGTTTATAAAAGACTCCTGATTTCTCGTCCCGTAGTTCCCATGGGTAAAGATTTAGGTTATCTTCCAGGAGATATTAACGATAAATTAACCCCTTGGATGCAGCCTTTATATGATAATTTCGATCTTATTCTCGGTACTCCAGATCTATCTGAGAAACAGACTAAGTGGCGCAGAGGATATGAAGAACTCATGGAACAAGGTTTACTACAGATAGAACCCTTGACTTATATTCGCGGTCGGACTGTACCCCAACAATTTTTAATTGTAGACGAAGCTCAAAATCTTACGCCTCACGAAGTTAAAACTATTGTTACTCGTGCGGGAGAAGGAACAAAAGTAATTATAACAGGCGATCCCGAACAAATTGATAATCCTTATGTAGATGCAGCTAGTAATGGTCTAACCTATATAGTAGAGAGATTTAAAGGAGAACCCCTCGCAGGTCATATAATTCTGTTAAAAGGAGAGAGATCCAGTTTGGCAGAACGAGCAGCAGCTTTGCTCTGAAAGTTTCTCAGCTATTTGTCATCTAAAATTCATCTGGCTGTCACATTAATTTCATATTCTTTCTCTAAGCTAATAATTGTCAGCCCTAGAGAATCACTCTAAGCTCCTTCAGACTTACGGGGCTGGCTTTTTTCTCAAACTATATTATAACTATATTTTTGTTGACGATAATCTTAAAATTTTAAGTGAGGGACAAAATTAAAATTTTTATTTATTTAAATAATATCTAATCCATGAAAAAAACTCATAACTCCAGATCCAACTATAAAACCAACTCTTGGATTCAAAAAGCATTTGCTTCTCTCGGTTTAATGGTATTGGGAGGGGCAGTCGCTTTGAGTGGAGAATATTTATTGGATAGTCAGAGTTTAATTGCTAGTACTCCAGAGGCACTGGAAAAACTCACCCAGCAACCAAACAAAAATTTAGTTGCAACAATACCCGCGCCTACCAATTTCGTTACCGAAGTTGTCCAAAAAGTAGGCCCTGCTGTAGTGAGGATTAATGCTTCTCGTACGGTACAAACCAGAGTACCACCGATTTTTAATGACCCCTATTTTAGACAATTTTTTGGCGATCGAATCCCCCAAATTCCTAACGAGAGAGAAGAAAGGGGTACTGGTTCTGGTTTTATTATCAGTACTGATGGCGTAATTTTAACTAATTCTCATGTAATTGACGGTGCGGATAAAGTAACGGTTACTTTAACTGATGGTCGTACTTTACCAGGAGAAGTAATCGGGACAGATCCGATTACCGATATGGCAGTAGTCAAAATTGCAGCCCAGAATTTACCTACAGTAGCTTTAGGTAATTCTGAACAATTACAAATTGGAGAATGGGCGATCGCGATCGGGAATCCTTTAGGATTAGACAATACAGTCACGACAGGTATCATTAGTGCCACTGGAAGGAATAGCTCTCAAATTGGCGTAGGGGATAAACGAGTAGACTTTATTCAAACCGATGCTGCGATTAACCCTGGTAATTCTGGAGGCCCTTTACTCAATAGCAGAGGAGAGGTTATCGGGATCAATACTGCTATTATCAGAAATGCTCAAGGTTTGGGCTTTGCCATTCCTGTAAATACTGCTAGAGACATTGCCCAACAACTAATCGCTAAAGGCAGAGTCGATCATGCTTATTTAGGAATTCGGATGACTGCACTAACTCCAGAGATTAAACAAAGACTACAAGCAGAGAGAAATATAAATTTAGACGAAGCAGAAGGAGTTTTAATTGTCGAGGTCATGCCAAATTCTCCTGCTGCTAAATCTGGTTTACGTGCTGGAGATATCATTACAGCGATCGATCGACAAGCGATTTATACTGCTAGTGAGGTACAGAAAGCGGTAGAAAATACTGAAGTTGGTCAACAGCTTTCTTTACAGTTAATTCGCCAGGGTAATCCCCTCAATTTAGATGTAGAAGTCGGCTTATTGCCTAATTAAATAATTTTAGTTTAAGCAAATTTATCGGTTAGGGTGGCTATTAGCTTTTATCCTAAATTCGATTCTTAAAACTCACTTTTAAAGCTCATCCCGAATTCACCTTAACTTAAGTCTCCAAATTCTGTTTGAGCTTTAGTGCATAGTCTCTAAATCTGTTTAAATCTGCCTGGATGGTAGATTCGACAATATTGCCTAAAAAAAGATTATCCATCAGTTTACCCAAAATTCCAGGTATGGCGTAAGCAACAGTCAATTTGACTATACTACTAGCATGGCGATCGTAAAACCTTACTGCACCACGATTGGGTAAACCATCAACAGATTCCCATTGAATAATTTGCTGGGGTATAAGATTGGTAATCCGTGACAGCCAACTAAATTGAAAACCGCTACTAGCAAGTTTCCAACGAGAAAGTTCGGGATTATCTTCAAGTACCTCAACCGAATCGATCCATTTCATCCAGCGGGGCATTTGTTCTAGATCCGACCACAGATTCCACGCTAGTTCGATGGGAATATCTACTTCTACTTGTACTGTATGTTCTAGCCAATCAGTCATTAGTTGTTAGTTATTAGTTGTTAGTTATTAGTTGTTAGTTAATCTAAGACTGTTGCTGAACTTTAAGAGCGTAAACTTTAAATCGTTCTAAGTCTGCTTTTATAGTCGATTCGACGATATTTCCCAAAAACAGATTATCCATTAACTGACCGAGAATTCCAGGTATAGCATAAGCAATAGTTAATTTAACTATACTGCGATTTGGCGAGTTTACCACATCGCGATCGCGACATTCATAAAATCTGACTGCTGCTTTATTAGGCAAACCGTCGACTGATTCAGTTTGAATTAATTGTAGAGGAACGAGATTAGTAATCCGTGACAACCAACTAAACTGAAAAACGCCACTAGCCAATTTCCAACGAGAAAGTTCGGGATTATTCTTAAGAATTTCAACCGAATCAATCCACTTCATCCAGCGAGGCATTTGTTCTAGATCCGACCACAGATTCCACGCTAGTTCGATGGGAATATCTACTTCTACTTGTACTGTATGTTCTAGCCAATTAGTCATTAGTGGTTAGTTGTTAGTGGTTAGTCTCTTTACTGATTACTGATTACTGATAATTGACGACTAGATTCTAATTTTTGAGTATATTCTAAAACTGCTTTAGCTGCTTGCTTACCAGAAATAGTAGCTCCTTCCATACTATCGATATAATCTTGTTGAGTATAACTACCTGCCAAGAAAAAGTTAGGTACGGGAGTTTTTTGGGGTGGACGATAGGGATCCATGCCTGGTGCTTCTCGATAGAGAGATTGAGCTAATTTAACCACACTGTACCAAGTCATATTCAATTTCCTAGAAGAAGGAAATAACTCGTGGACTTGTGCTAAAACATGATTCGCGATCGCTTCATTTTTTTCTTTAATAAAAGGATCGCCAGGAGTTAAAACTAATTGTAGTAAAGAACCCTCTCCTGGTTTGTAATAGTCTGCTGGACTAGCTAAAGCCAAATCGGCAAAACAAGAAAAATCGGCATCACAAGTGTAAAGTAAATTATCTATTCCTTCTGCTTGTTCTAGTTGTTTTCTTTTCTCTGGATTGTGTAATTCTGTTACCCAACCATCAAAGCGTAATTGCACTGTAGCGACAGGAACAGCTTCTAGTTTATAGATATTGTCAAATTCTGACCATTTACGCCATTGTTGAGGTATTATTCGCTTAATTCCTGGTACATCACAAGCAAAGACATAGGCATCGGCAGTAATAGTTTCTTCGCTCTCGCCGTTGGCAACTACTATACCCGTGACTTTATTTTCTTTCCCTTCTGTAAAGAGAATTTCTCTAACTTGGCGACGAGTATGAATTTTTGACCCTCTAGCTTCTAAGTATTCTACAATTGGCTTGTGCAGGTATTCGTGAGGAGAGCCTTCTAACATTCTGAGTACTGATGCTTCACTTCTGGCTGCAAAAAGCTGGAAAATAGTCAGCATACAGCGAGCAGAAATATTTTCCGTATCGATAAAGCCTAAAGCATAGGCAATGGGATTCCACATTTTATCGAGACTGCCTTGATTCCCACCGTGCTTGCGAAACCAATCAGCAAAGCTAATAGAATCGAGGTCGCGAATGGTTTTCATTGCCCCTTCAAAATCTACTAAACCTCTGACAATAGGACTCGTGCCTAAGGCGATCGAATTAGCTAATTTATCTATAGCAGACAGTTGAGAGGTAGTAAAAAAAGCTTTTAAACCATTGAAGGGTGCGCCAGTAAGAAATCGAAAATCTAATTCGCCGACTCTGCCACCTTCGTTGATAAAGGTATGGGTATGTTCTTTGAGGCGTAAATTATTTCCTGCCCCTACTTTATTCATCAACTCAAATAAATTGTAGTAGCAACCAAAAAAGACGTGCAAACCCATTTCAATGTGATTGCCTTCTTTGTCTACCCAGCTACCAACTTTTCCGCCTACAAAAGGACGAGATTCAAATATATCTACTTCATTGCCAGCATCAACTAAATCGATAG
This sequence comes from Xenococcaceae cyanobacterium, assembly GCA_051439545.1. Taxonomy (GTDB): domain Bacteria; phylum Cyanobacteriota; class Cyanobacteriia; order Cyanobacteriales; family Xenococcaceae; genus JASJDJ01. The sequence goes on from JBFRWK010000210.1 coordinate 33,882, forward strand.
CTGTTGCCATGCCAGCTAAACCTGCACCTACAATTGCAACTCGCATTCAGCCTATTTTCCCTCTAATTTTCTTCACATATTGTAATAGATTTCACCTCACCACGAGGATAAACTTTTGCTCTACTATTCCTCTTCTTTGAGTTCTTCTTCTGCCAAAGATTTTAGTTTGTAATAGAAGGAAGAAGCGTCGGGTAAAGGAGTAAACTGATGAATTGATGGTTGTTTGGAGAGCGATCGCTCTGTTTGTTCCGATTTTGGCAGAGGCTCTGGAGTAGCATCAACATTATCTGAGAGGGATTGATTTGCATCTGTTGGGGTCTTTGGCAATTCATTATCTGAATAGGAAAGCTGAGGCTCTTTTGTTATTGGCTCGATTAAATCGGTAAAATTTTCAGATGAAGCTAAAATATCCCCTGTATTTTCAGGTAGATAGGCGACATTACGGGGTAATTTACGACAAATTAATCTTTCAAATTCATGGCTAAAATGGGGATTGGGAGTACCTACTCTTGCCCAAACACGCAAAATTTGTTCGACAGAAACGGCTTTATATCTTCCCAAATAGAGAGCTTCGATAGTGGCTAGACGAATCCAATTAGCATGATATCTTTCCAGCAACTGAGTGATTATTTCAGAGATAGTATATCCATGTAAATCTAAGCCGTAGCTTTTTAACAACTCTACAGTCTGAGCAATAGCAGGGTCATTATCGAACTCTCTCATGCACTTTGAAACAATCTAACCATTTGCGTCTCGTTTTTATCCTAAGCTATAAATATCGGTTGGCGAAGCAAAACGCTATAGACTCATATAGTAAAACTAAATAAATGCTGACTCATCTCAAACAGTGGCTAAATGTAAACGCTAAACCTGTTATAACTAACTATCTTTTAGGGTTAGAAGTGATATTTAGTCCTATTAAACCCCATAAGCATCTCAAAGAATCTTTTTTTCTGCGGTTAGCCAATTCTTTACCCCGCAGTCACAGAAGCGATCGCCGACTTCGTTCTTATTTACTCACTAAAGCTGGAGTTAATATTGGTGACAGCACGGTTTGGGATGGAATTGAAATTCGACCTATTGGCGCAGCATCTAGAATAACTATCGGTCAAGGTTGTTTTATTAACAGTGGAGTTCGTTTTGAATGCGCTTCTGAAGTAACGATTAAAATCGGTAATCGAGTGCAAATCGGTTCGAGATGTTCTTTTGAAACCATGAATCATTCTGTGGTGTTACTAGAGAAAAATAAACGAGGGGGATTTCCCAAGTCGATCGTGGTAGAAGATGATGTCTGGATTGCAGCTAGATCGGTTATTTTACCAGGAGTACGTATCGGTAAGGGTAGTGTAGTGGCAGCAGGTGCAGTAGTAACTAAAGATGTGCCTCCTTTTACTTTAGTTGGGGGAGTCCCAGCCAAAATAATTAAAGAGATCAAAAGCGATTTTGTCTTAAAAGAAGTTGAAACCCAACTCGATCGAGAAAATTTAGATGCTTCTAGACTTTGATATCCTTTCTCCCAATGTAGTAGAGAATTCCTACTAGTCTGGAAAAACTTATAATTATTAAGTACTAATGTGAACCTCATAACTAAAAGTATGACTCAAACACTTACGGCACAAGATATTTTTCGTTCGGCTTATGAAAATCGTTATACTTGGGATGCAGAATTTCCTGGATATACAGCTACAGTAACTATGAAGAGTGGCGATCGAGAATGTACTGCTAGAGCAACTATTAAACCCGATCTCTCTTTTGAAGTTTCTGACATAGAAGATTCAGAAGCTAAAAAATCTATTCAAGGACAACTATGGGAAATGACTATCCATAGAGTCAGACATAGTTTTGAGGAAACTCATGGCAAGAATACTTTTTCTTTTGGCGAAAAAGACGAAAATGGTGCAGTAGAAATTTTAGTTGGAGGAGCTTCTGAAGGAAATAGCTATAAAGTCAAAGATAACACGGTATGTTTTGTCAATCGTCGGATCCGAGACAAAGTAGTTAATATTAATACCCTTACAACTTTCATGACTGAAGAGGGATATTTATCAGAAAAATACGAGTCTTTTTACCTCAATCCTGAAACAAAAGAAAGAGAAACTGATGTTACTACTTTTGAAGATAAATTTACAAAAGTCGGCGATTATTATGTATTAGTCAACCGCCTAATTAAAACTAGCGATAGTGATGGTAAACCCCAAACTATCGAATTTAATTTTTCTGATATTCAACTATTGTAATCAAGAACAAAGCTATCAGCTAAGAAAAACCATAGCTGATAGCCTAAAAATAATTTATTTATTTTCTTCTGGCGTTAACAGAATTACTGGTGATTCCGACCAGGTTTTGACATAAGTATTATTATTAACTATCAATTGCTCGATCGGTTGGTCTTTGCTAGTTCTAACTGCCAGAATAGCGCAGGGAATAAAGTTACTATAGGGTTGTTTTTCTGCTTTAACAGCCGATATATTGTTAGGAGGAATATTCTCGATCCGAATTGGTTTTTTACTTTGCTGAAAGAGTACCCATAAAGGATATTCCCAGTATTCATTACCTACCCTTTCTCCTGTCCCCAAAGATAAACCTACATTAGTACATTGACTTGATAAAATTCGCTCTACTGCTTTTGTATAGGGTTGTTGTAGTTGAGGTCGATTAATAAAATATTGCTCGATTCTACTCATGTTAAAAATATTAGCTTCTGCTGCGATCGGGCGGAATTTATTTTGGAAAACCCAAGGTAAAGAGGTAACAATTAGTAAAATAGCTACGCCATTCGCTAGATTTTTTAAGGGGATTTCTGCCAAGACTACGCCAACAAAAGCAGAAAATAAGAGAAAAGCAAGTAAGTGATGACGAGGTTGATAAATTTGGATTTTTAGTAAAAGACAAAGTAGTAAAAACCCGCTGATAATTGACAAAAGATAAATAAGTAAAAATTTTCGCTCCCGTAATTTTTTTCGTAAAAGACAATAGCTAATCAAAATTAAAATAAGAAAAAAATGTAATGGGTTTCCTGCCGTATTTTCATCAAAGGACAATCCAGATACTCCTCGATAAGAATTGGCAGTAATGCGAGGATCGTATAAATCTACCCCAATTAAATCGTGAAACATTAGCAAAAGTTTATTAGCAATTCCTGTAATCGGAGTAATTATCTTCTGCAAGCCTAAATTTCTGACTATATCAAGATGTAATGCCAGATTTCTAACTACATTAGAAAGAAATGTCGGTACACTATAAACTTCAATCTTGTAAGCTGCGGAAAAGTTATCTGGTGCGCCAATAAATGAATTAAATAAATCAAAATTACGCCAATAATGGTTAATATTTAAAACTAGAGCAATACTAGTAGTAAAGCTAATAGTTTTCCATGCTGGTAATTTCCATCGCCATCGCCAAAGTTGAACCAAACTAAACCAAACCATCAAAGGAAAGGCATAGAGATAACCAGATGATTTTGTTAGTATTGCCAATCCTAAACTAGCCCCAATAAAAAAATAAAGACTGGGCTGATTTTTTTGTTTAACAGACAATAAAACAAAATAAGCCAAACAAACTAGCCAAAAACCCACCGCATAGTCATTTTGCGTGCTAGAAGCTTGTAAAATTCCCATAGGAATCGTGGCACAAAATACTGCTGCAAAAACTTGTCCTCGCACATCAGTATTTAATTCTTTGGCAATTAGGGATACACCGATAATACTACCAATAGAACTAAACCACTGTACCAAATTAGCAAAACGATCGCTTCCACTCAAAATTTGCAAATGCATAATCGCAAACTCGGCAAAAGGTGGATGAAATAGCTGAGGTAAATTGTAAGTTGGATAATGTGCTACATTACCGTTTTGAATCCAATGAACTACTCTACTCATGTGATATGTCATTGAATCCCAAGTATTAGGTGGTGCGACTATACCAATTAAGCCAACGATTAGAGTAATTATGATAATACTTGTAATTAACCCAATACTAAATACAGAGAAAACATTAGTAATCGATCGAAGTTTTGGCAGTGATACTAGTTTTTGTTTACTAGCTTGTTGCTGTTTAAAATAGACGCTCCCTAAAAATAAGCAAAAACTTAACCAGCTAAGTAATAACCAAGAAAAATTCAATAAATTTAACCAGCTTAATATCTCAGTTACTACTGTTAAAAAAACTCCCCAAGCAACTGTTGCGGATATAAAACCCCTACGCCAGCTTTTCCAATTATTGGTAAAAATTATAGATAAAATGAGTAAAGAGAGAAGAGGAAAGATAGCAAGCATTGCAATTTTAGGTATTTAAGTAAGATTTTGAGCAAATTCGCTTCAATTATTGGACTTTTCTCAGTTTAAGAACTTTACAATGTTCACCCGAACCTCAAGTCTTCTAGGCGAAAAATAATCTTAATTTAATAAAAATTCATATTTTGTCATAAAAATAACAATCGATCTCAAAGCAAACTTTAGCGTTACGGCAATTATTATTTCCATGAACTACAGTCAAGAATATGATTTTTGTCGAACGTTAAATGTCGATCGCAGTGTAGCTTACTTATTTGAGAAAAGCCATATTTTCCCGACCAGTCTTTTTAAGACGAATTACTATTTCTTAAAAGTTACAGTCGAGATAAAAGACCTATTTTTGTCAATAAAAAACTTAAAATCTTTATTTTCCCTAACCTCTAAGAGTGAATTTGGACGATCTCTTTACATAAAATCTTTCCCGATTTCTCCAACAGCCATAACATTTAACTGTTTAACCGAATCCGATTTAAGCTCGAGCGCCTAACATCACTTCCCAATAAGACTCAAATCTCTGACTAATGGGCGAAATTTAGGATGACGATCGCCAAACATAATTAGTTAGGTAATATGGTTACATTAAACTTAATTATATTTAGGAAATGGCGGAATTATTTCAAAATAAGGTTAATTTATATATGGGATCGCGATAAGTTGATTTTTTTTATCGAGTAATACAGTTTTAATCGAGATTGTCAAGGCAAAATTAATCTTTGTTTATTTAATTTAAATTTGTATTTTGCAGAATTGATTAAGCGTTTCTTATTTTATATTAAAAGACAGAGCAATAATATTAACTCTACTCCCATAAAAATCGATCGCAATCTTGCTGTTAGTCGACCAAAAATTTGCTAATAGCCCTAACCAATTAAATATAAAGCTCAATGAGCATTTCTAATTCTCTGCTGCAAGATTTATTAGCAGACTTTCCAGAAATACGTTCCCAAATTTATTTTAAGTCCTCTTTAGTTGCCCTAGCTCGCGCCATGGAAGACTTAATTCTCGCTGGAGATGATGTACCTCTGGTTATTGTCAACTATCAAAAAGAAAGATTTTTCCGCAAAGATATCCATCGTTATGAAAAAATAGCCCGATGGACAGATCAGGTATATGTTTTAGCAGTACCAGAGGGAAAATCCGATTGGAATACTAGCAAAAACAAAAATTATGAAACGATCGCCCTCAAAAATTCCGATAATCTAGTCAGAGAAAGACAAATAGTTATCATCGGAGAACAATATACAGCTTGCTTAGTTGGTCATGAAAAAACTTTACAAGATACGATTGAAACACCGATGGAACAGGGAGCAAGATTTGAAGGCTTATGGAGTTTCGATCGTCAGATCTGTCATACGGCTGCTAATTGGCTACTCAAACGTATTATCGAGTATCGTCCCGAACTAAAGCCTAAAATAGAACAAGCGAGAAAGCTTTATTCTCTAGAGAGTAAAACTTCCACTAGGTCTTTTTTACTAACATCGAGTTCGATAGATTTAAGTATTTTTGCTCAACGTCTCGTTACTTATTTACAAGCAGGTCAATATAAACTGCTTAAAGCCTATAAAGTTATTGCTAGAGGAGAAAAAAGAGAAAGATTAATTAATACGATTACTTCAGCTTTACGTAGCTCTCTCGATCCTCAAGAAGTTTTACAGATAACGGTAACAGAGTTAGGACAACTTTTTCCTCAATGTCGTTGTTTACTCTATCGCTTATATTCTCCTAATAATGAAATAAAAATCGAATATGAGTATGTCTGGGAGAAAATGCCTTCTTTATTGGGGCAAACTTGGGAAATAGCTAAAAATCCTCTATTTGTAGCTGCTCAAGCTTCTAATTCCCCTTTGGCGATCGATAATCTTGCTCAAAATAATTATTTACAAAACGATTCCTATTTGCAACAAACGATCGAACAAGCAGCTATCACAGCTTGGTTACTCGTGCCAGTTCGTTATCAAGGAAAATTATTAGGAATGTTGGAGTTACACTATGGCGGGACAGAAACTTATCAATGGCAGAAAGATGATATTACTTTAGTAGAGGCGATCGCTACTCAAGTAGGTGTAGCCTTGGCACAAGCTAGTGCCTACCATGAAATGGTCGAGCTTAATACTCAATTAGAAACCATGGAGCGTATTCAAAGTAATCTAATCGCGATCGTGGGACATGAGTTAAGAACTCCCCTATCAACTATTCTCATTTTTTTGGAAAGTCTAGCGAGTGAACCAGGGATGCCTGATGAATTATTACAAGTAATGCTCGATACTGCCTTAGGTGATGCAGAAAGACTACGCCAATTAATTCAAGATTTTTTGACCCTATCTAAATTAGAAACAGGCAATCCCTTCCGTCGTCCAGAACCAGTACAGATACAATATGCTGTCGAACTTGCTCTACAACGAATACACAGTATATATCAAGACCAAGAGCAACAATTACCAAAAATTAGAGTAGAGTTACCAGAGGATTTACCACCAGTATTAGCAGATGCAGAAGGATTAGTAGAAGTATTTACCAAAATACTCAGTAATGCTTGCAAATTTACCCCCTCAGAAGGAATTATTACCATCTACACTTCTATTCAGGGCGATCGAACTACAAATAATTCCTCATCAAAAATGTCATTGTCTTCACCTTCTATGGTAGAAGTTATTATTGCCGATACAGGCAGGGGCATCGAACCTTCCCAATTGGAAACAATTTTTCAACGTTTTTCTCAAGAAGAAAGGTTCTTGCGCCGTACTACTAGTGGTAGTGGTTTGGGATTGGCTATTTGCCGTCGTATTGTCAATAATATGGGGGGAAGAATTTGGGCAACTTCTGCGGGCAAAGATCTAGGTAGCCAATTTCACTTCACCATACCCTTAGAGTCGGTAAATGAAGAAGAACAAATCACCAACGATCGCTAACCACTAACTAATTAGAGCTATTCCATTCTTCGGCTGCATCGGCTACAGCTTGTTCTACAGTTTTTTCTTGTAACATAGCAGCTTGTAAATTTTCGTAAATTGCTTTTTGCAATAAGTTAAGATTCTCGATCGTGGGAATTAATACTTCTGCATCTTGCAGTTGAAGTGCGCTCACTTTTTTAGCTTCAGCTACCGATGTATTAGTTGTTTCTTGTTCTATTTGCTGAATATACTGCTCTACAGCTTCTACGGTAGAAGGAAGTACGTTAGCTTCACGGGCAAAGGCTAATTGATTTTCCGTATTCGTGACATACAGACCATATTCTAGAGCTTGTTCTGGTTTATCTGTATCTTGGGGAATAACAATATTCATTACTGCCACATTCTTTTTACCAGTTTCCCCCGTAATTTGAGGCGAAGCAGCAGAAACATCGGCAATGGTTGGCGCATTATTGGCAATAGCTGCTAGAAATTCTGCGCCAGAAGACAATATAGCGGTTTCTCCTGCTTGATATAATTCAATACCGTGACGATGTCCTTGAGTTAAAACTTCTGGAGGTAGTAAACCCTGTTGATAGAGATCGACCCAATAGCGAAAAGCAGCAATACCAGCAGGAGTATTAAACGCTGCTTTACCCGATTCGTCTACTAATTCTACTCCCATCTGCACCAAAGATTCTAGGAGTTCTCCAGAATCTTCTGGCACAAAAGTAATAAAAAAGGCATATTTTCCTGTTTTTTCCTTAACTTGTTTGGCTACTTGAGCGAGTTCAGTATAAGTTGAAGGAGGCTGAGTAATACCAGCTTCTTTTAATAATGCTTGATTGTAAATTGTGATCCTAGTAGTGAGATACCAGGGAAGTCCAAAAGTTACTCGATCGCAATTAGTGTCTTGGCAGGTTTCAATACTACTTGCTTGCCAAATTTTTGGTAAATATTGCTGTTGTATTTGCTCGGAAACTAATTCATCTAAATTCAACCAAGCGTTACGAGTAGCTAGTTGAGAAGCAAAGTTAGGATTTAAGTTGACTAGATCTGGAGATGTTTTTGCCGAAATAGCAGTTAGTATTTTGCTTTCCATAGCCGACCAAGGAATATCTACCCAATTAATTTCTAAGTCTTGATTTTTTGTTTGAAAACTCTCGTTAACTTCAGCAAAATATTGGTTAAACTGAGGTTTTAATTGCATCGTCCAAAATTCTAGTTCATTGTTATTGCGAGAATTACTACTAGAATTGCAGCCCCACAATAAGCTTAAAGATAATCCCCAAGATAACCAAAAACCAAATTTAATTTTAGTAATAATCATTTTTAATGATATTTTTCTTGTTGTTAAACTGACGCTGTTAAGCACTAGATAAGAGGTAACTCTACTTAAGTATTCTTGTCTAGAAGAATATAAACAAGAGTCTATATTTTCGGTATAACCACTTATCTTAAAAGGATATTTTAGCAGCTACAATGACCTACAGTATTGCAGAAAATAAAATTATTCTAGAGATTTATTACTCTAGGTTTTACCAAATGGCAAGGGCGATATTTTAAATTAATAAAAACTAATAATTTATTTGAAAAACTGAAAAATAGCTATTAAATTAGTGTGGACAAATAGGAATCATAAGTTATTAATTTAATGACTAATTGGCAACAAGCATATGTTAAATAATCTAACTAGTTTTTTAGGTTCAAAAAGTGGTGGGGTTGGCTTAGAAATTAATCCGCAACAAATCAATGTTGCCCAAATGGTTAAGAAGGGTCAACAATATAAGCTACTCAAAAATGTCTCGAAGGCAATTCCTGAAGGAGTCTACGAAGACGGTCAGATTGTCGATTCTTTGACGTTATCAGAATTAATTAAAGAAACCCTCAAAGAAAACAAAATCAGTGCTAAAAAAGTAGCTACCGCAGTACCGATGCGGGAAGCCATAATTCGGATTATTCCCGTACCAGCAGAATTGGACGAAGAAGAATTACGAGACATGGTTTTAGTCCATGAAGCAAGTTTACATCTTCCCTATCCTAGAGAAGAAGTAGACCTAGACTATCTCAAATTAGGTTACTTTATGGATGAAGACGGCATTGAAAAAGTTAATGTCTTATTAGTAGCCACCAGAAGAGATATTACCGATTTGTATCTCGAAGTTTTTCAGCAAGCAGACTTACAAGTTGATGTATTAGAAATCAATAGTTTCGCTTTAATTAGAACAATTAGAGAACAGCTAAGACAATTTGGTTCTAAAGAAGCAGTGGTTTTAGTAGATATTGAATTTGACAGTACGGAAATTGCCATCATTGTCGAAGGAGTACCTCAATTTTCACGAACAGTTCCTATTGGCACTTACCAAATGCGTACCGAACTATCTGAAGCCATGGGTTTGCCCAACTCTAGAGATACTGAATTACTGCAAGAGATGAGTCTGATGGGCAATTCTGAAGATAACGAAGATACAGGAATGTCTCAACTTAATCCTGGAATGTCTGCATTATTCAAAATTTTAGGAGAATTGATTGACGAACTCGGTCGATCGATTAATTTTTACTTGAATCAATCTGAAGACTTAGAAGTAGCTCAACTAATATTAGCAGGGCCAGGAGCAGCCATCGGACAAATTGACGAATTTTTTACTCAAAGACTCAGTATACCTACTATGCAAATCGATCCAGTTACAGCGTTAGCCTTAGAGGTTAACGAAGATATTTCCCCAGTCCAACGACCTGGTCTAGGTATTGTTCTGGGTTTAGGAATGCGGGAGGTCTAGGTTTATGTATAGTTTAGACATTAATTTTTTGAAAGATCGGGGTTTAGTTACCACAGAAAAAACGAATTCTACCATTACTAATAGCCCCCAACCAATAACGAGCAAAATACCACTTATTGCAGGGGCGATCGCTGCTGTTTTATTACCTTTAATTACTTTTATGCAGATTAAGTCGATCGAAAAAAAGACAGCAGAAGCACAACAACAAATCCAAAATATCGATGGAGAAATTGCCCAAATTGGTAATCAAAAACAGCAAATTCAAGATGCAGAAGCTCAAATTAACGAGATAAACCAAGAAATTCAAGCCTTAGTTACTGTATTTGACCAAATCAAACCCTGGTCGGCAATTTTACTCGAAGTTAGCGAACGAGTTCCCCCTGGATTACAAATTGACTCCATCCAACAAAGTGGTTCGGGTAATGATATCGAATTAATTATTTCTGGTATTGCCCGTTCTTACAGTGATGTAAATGACTTTGTCCTGTTTTTACAACGTTCTCCCTTTTTTACAGGGGAACAAACTAAGTTAGATAACGCCAATTTGTCTAATTTTAACGTTGAGATCGAAAATGATGACCCAGAAGTTTCTGTTAATTTATCTCAAGGCGTTAAATACAGACTTACTACTAATCTCAGTAACGTCCCTGCATCTCAATTAGTACGGGAGTTAGAAAAAAAAGGTTCTGTTGGCTTAGTAACTCGACTCAAAACTCTAGAGCGTAAAGGAGCTATTTAAATATGACATTAGCTGAAGATTTTCTTAGTGATGACGAACGAAGTTTGGGGGCAGATTATCCCGAAGTTTTTGGTGTTACTATAACCCCCGTAATTGGTGGTGTTGCTCTGGCTGCGATCGGTCTAGGGGGAGCTATCTATATCTATCTTAATATGCTTGCTCCTGCTCAAAAGAGCTATAAAGAACTTCAAACCCAAGTAGAAGCAAAACAAGGAGAACTCAACCAAATTAAATCTGGAGATTTGGAGCAACAACTAACGGATTTAAACCAACAGTTAGAAGACAGAAAAGCTCTTAAATCTAGAGTTAATGCTTTATTTACTAACGAAGACGATCTAGAAACTTTATTGATAGACATTAATAGTTTTGTTGCTGCTAGAGGTGCAACCTTGATCGATTATCGTCCAGACAGCGATATTTCTGTGGTTCAAGATGGTTCTCTTGGGGAAGCAGTAAATGGAAAACTAAAACGTAAAGGCATTGCTTTAGAAATTGAAGGCAGTTTCGAGCAAACCCAGGCAATTTTAAACGATCTGGAACGATTACAACCTCTTCTAATTGTTAAAGACTATAGTTCGCAAATTAGTGAGCAACCACCAGTAGTTTTATCTGTCAGTCAAAAAGCTTTGATTCCTACCGAAGCTACTAAACTCAAAACCAGATTGAGTATCGACGCAATTTTACCCCTGAGTCAACAAGAACTACTTGAAGCACGAGAAGCAGAGGAAGCAGAAAGTAAAGAGAACTAAGCTTTAGGTACAGGGAGGCGAAGGTGCAAAGGGAGCAATATTTTTCTTAATTACATTTATTGGCTAGGAGCATAGGTTAAGGAGTAAACTGTGAACAATTATTACAACCGCATTAAATTTTTAACTACTGTAGCTTTAGTTTTTTTGGTAGCCAATCCCTCTAAAGCAACTAATCGGCAAATTGCTGGAGTTAAACTAAACTCTACTAATAATGGTATTGAACTGAGACTAAAAACAGCAGGACAAAGAGAAAATAATTCTTCTTTCTTTACTATCCGTGAAGACAATAGCTTAGAGGCAAATCTAATTAATACAGAACTAAAATTGCGGGAAGGAACTAACTTTAGTCAGAAAAATCCTTTTCCTGGTATTAGTGAGATAGAAGTCCGTCAGCTAGATAAAAATAATACTCAAATTGCTATCTCGGGAAACAAGGGAGTAAGTGTAAAGCAAAGCCTAAAAGAGCAAAACGGAGAAATTATCCTTAATTTAACGCCAGAAAGCAAAGCAAAGCCCAATTATCTGCAATCTGTCCTAAACAAATTAAAATCAGACTTCAAAGATGTTATAGCTCAATTACCAGGGCAAGAAAAGGTTTATCCTGCACCCAGAAGTAACAACAATAACTCGCCCAATTCTGATGTTTTAGTTCCTAATCCAGATATTGTCATCACCGATAAAAACAATAATGTTACCGATAATCACTTGCCGACAGTTGAAAACAATCGTCCTTATCTACCTAGAGCCGTCGCACCTCCCGTAGGAGATATGGCTGTTTCTAATATTGATGCCAGTCCCGAACTTATTAATTTAGGTTCGGCAGCTATAGTTCCTCGCCTAGTATTGCGGGATGCACCCGTTAGAGAAGTACTGTCTTTATTAGCTCGCTCTGCTGGTTTAAATTTAGTCTTCACCGATACTGGTAATGTAGCTCGTGAGGGGGAAGAATCTGAGAGCGGAGAAGAAAATCTAGAAAAAACTATTTCTCTCGATCTCGAAAACGAACCAGTACAAGAAGTATTTAACTCTGTACTTTTAGTTTCAGGTATGAGTGCTAACCGTAAAGGTAATACTATCTACGTCGGTACAACATTACCCGCTCAAGCTCGTAACTTAATTAGTCGAACTTTACGTCTGAATCAAGTACAGGCAGAAAATGCTGCCCTATTTTTGGCAAGTCAAGGAGCAGAAGGACAAAGATTAACCACAGAAGTAGAAGAAGTAGTCGATCCCGAAACTGGTAGAGTTTCTCAAAGAACAGAAAAACCCGCTCAATTACAAAGTCTAACAGAGGGTTTAGAAGAAGGAGATAATCTTACTTCTGCTAATTTACTTAAAGGATTACGCATAGCTACCGATGACAGACTAAATTCGATTACTCTGATCGGAGAACCACGTAAAGTAGAGATAGCTACTAATTTTCTGACTCAACTAGATGCTCGTCGTCGTCAAGTAGCGGTTAACGTTAAAGTTATTGATGTTAATTTAAACAATCAGGATATCTTTGATAGTAGCTTCTCTTTCGGCATTAATGACAGTTTCTTCGTTCAAGATAGAGGCACTGCTATATTTAACTATGGTGGTGTTAACCCTCCAGAACGAAATACAGTAAATACTAGAGGTGGTTATCCTAGAGTTACTCCCCTGCCTCTGCCTCAAGGAGTAGACGAAGCTAATGCTTTTATTGATGATATTAATGGACAAGCTCCCTTTAGTACTTCTACTCCCAGTACAATTGGAGGCATTATATTTGACCCTCGTGGGCCATTCGGTTCCAATGATAATCCATTCCGACCTGGTGTAACAGAAGTAGATGACGACGGGTCAATTACTTTTGAATTACCTGCTTTGAATGAAGTTCCTAGTGATTTTCTGGCTTTACTAGAAGCAAGAGTAATTAGTGGTAATGCTAAAATTCTGACCGATCCGACTTTGGTCGTACAAGAAGGACAAGAAGCAACAGTGAAGCTAGTCCAAAATATTGTTGAGAGTGTCAGAACAGATGTCGATCGAGAAAGTGGGCTCAGAACGATTACTCCTGTTATTGGTGAGGCGGGATTAACTCTTAATGTCAATATCGAACAAATTGATGATAATGGGTTTGTTTCTCTGTCAGTTAATCCTAAGGTAACTTCGGTGGGAGCAAGTCAAGACTTTGATAGTGGTGGTGGTGCTGTCAATACGCTTAACTTATTAAGTAACCGCGAGTTAAATTCTGGCTTATTAAGGTTGCGAGATGGTCAGACTTTAATTCTTTCTGGTATCATTCAAGACCAAGAAAGAACCACTGTTACTAAAGTACCGATTTTAGGAGATATTCCTTTACTCGGTTCTTTGTTCAGAAGCAATAACAAAACCAATGAACGGGCAGAGGTAATTGTGTTGCTTACTCCTGAGGTAATTGATGAACAATCTGGGTTTGGCTATGATTACAGACCAGGTAAAGACGCTCGTGAAATGTTACAAAAACGAGGATTCGATCCAGTACCAGGTAATGGTCAAAATGGTCAACAGTAAATAGGCAATTTATGTAGGGGCGAAAGTTGGTTCGCCCTTATATTTAATTAACCTTTTTCTTATCCCGAACTCAGGTTAATCAGTAAAAATAGCAGCAAAAATAGATCGTTTAACTCTAAATTTAATCTGTAATAACTCTTGATAAAATTGGTCTAAGTCGTCTATTTTAACTTTGCCATCTACCCTCATTTTCTTGATGATAGCTAATGTTCCTTTGACATTTAAGCCCAATCTCATAGCTTCGCGACGAGCAGCAAAATCATCTAAGATTACATAGTCGGATTGTAATTCTGTCGCCAAAGAGATCGCTTCTGCTTCTCCTCTGCCTAGACGTTCGCCGATCCTGTTAGCGAGGGAAAGCAGACTAATTTGTTTAAGTATCAATTTATGTCGATCGACTAATTTATTAATGTAAATACATGATAAATCTTGTTTGGCATTAATTTCCTCGATGACAGTATTAGGTACGTAAAACTGATAATCATACTGAAGAAACGTAGCTAGATAATCTAACCTAGATAGAAAAATTAGAGGAGAAGAATTAAAGACAATTTTCACAATACTTTTTTCTGACTTGCTTCTTCCCAGTTTTTCTCCAAAGCAATGTCTTCGCTACTTAGATAAGAAAAATCTATATCCATTATTTCTAATAGTTGCAGTAAAACTTCCACCTCAAGCTCCATAACTTCTGCTGCTTTTTTCAAGCTAATTACTCTGGCTGTCAAAGCTCCCACCACAAATAAAAATCTTTCTTTTTGCTCTACATCGGGAAATATTTGCACATTGGCAGCAATTTCTTGCAAGGCTTCTCTAGTGACCATTATTTAAAAGTAAGATGATTTATTTATTAATAGTAAGAGACTTTCCTGCAAAAATGAGGATTAGCTCCAATACCAGGTTATGGTCAACAGTAAATAATTGCTGTAAGAGTAGTTCGCGAACCACCCCTACATTATGATGTGTGTAAGTGTAAGTAATTTTATATATAGACTCGAAATTTCGTATCTTTACAAGTTATTTAATTTGAGTTCTTCTCTTAAAACTCGACGTAATGTTTCCTCTAAGGGTTCGCGTTTTTGCTGAATATGTTGTCGCAGAGCATCGTTGATTAATGTCTGGTAACTGCCACCGCCCATTTGGTGAACTGAAGCGCGAAACCATGCCAAAATATCATCATCTATACGAATAGTTATACGAGTTTTACCTGGTGGAGAGGGTTCAATAGCACCCTGCTTTCCTTGACTGAAATCATATTGCTCGTCCATGATTTATCCTTCCTCATATTGTCTACGCTCGTTGCGGGTAGCTTTACGAGCAGAAATTAGGCGAATTTCATCATCTCGTAATGTGTAGACTACAACTAGAATCCTACTAAAGATATCCATCCCAATGGTAATGAATCTTTATTCTTTAAAGCGATTGTCAAAAATAGTGATAGCTAAATCATCAGAAAAGACTGCAATTATTATATGTACAAATATACACACAATCAACTCAACCAGGATTTTGGAGAGTGGGTGCAAGAGGTCTATTATATGTGTCTAATCATTCCACAGGGCAATACCCCCCAATAAACCCGCAACATTGGGGACGATTTTGGCATTACTGGGTAATTCAAACTCGATATTTTTCGCTTCTCCGCCACCGATATAGAGATTATCATAATTAAACAGATGTTCTAGAGTCGCGATCGCTTTTTCTAAACGATTATTCCATTTCTTTTTACCTTCTTTTTCTAAAGCAGCCCTACCTAATTGCTCTTCATAGGTTTCTCCTTTACGAAAAGGATGATGTCCCATTTCTAGATTGGGGACTAATCTACCATTGGTAAACAAAGCCGAACCAAATCCAGTTCCCAAGGTAATTACTAATTCTACTCCTTTCCCCGCGATCGCGCCAAATCCTTGGATATCTGCATCATTAGCTACTTTTACTGGTCGTCCCAAGCGTTGAGAGAGAGTACCTGCTAAGTCAAAACCAATCCAGTCTGGATCGAGGTTTACGGCAGTTTTGGTAATACCCTGCTGCACGACTCCAGGAAAACCAACAGATATTCTTTGGTAATCTTTTTCTTGTTCGGCTAAATTGACAATTGCTTCAAGAATTGCCTCTGGTTTCGGAGGTTGAGGGGTTTTAACTCGGTTACGTTTTGTTAAAGGATTTCCTCGATCGTCCAGGAGCATCACTTTAACGCCACTACCACCAATATCAACGGCTAGAGTTTTAATCGAGCGATTTTCTATATTCATTGGGTTTTCTGTTTAACAAAATTTACAAATTTTTGATGTCAAATGACTAAAAGTTGAGTTATAAAGTTTTTATTAAGAAATAAAATAAATCCGTAATTTATCGCAATATAGTTTTTTGTCTGGATAGATTATGGTCGATCGACAACAATTTATAAACTTAATACAAAGCTATTTTTGTTGTTTTATACTTGAGAAGTATTATCTTAGTTAATTAATTTTCTTATTTTACACTATTTGTATATTTAGTTTAGTTATTTTTACTAACAGTAAATATACTGAGTTAAAACAAATGAAATAAAATAGCTTGATTCTCGTTTATATTTACTTCTCACACACAAACAATCAAATGAGCAAATTTTTTCGTAACAAAGAATTATTAGGCTTAATATCTCCTTTAATTGTCTTAGCTTCGAGATTAATTCCAGATATGATTATGCCTCAACCTAGTTTGAGTGCTGAAAATATAAATTTTGTTTACGGCCCTTTTAATTGTTCCCTTTCGGTTGAGTCTCTAGAAACTTACGCAAAAACAGGTGAAATAACTTCAGAGTTCCGCTTTTATACTAAATTTTTAGACAAAAAAACCTTAGCCCAACTACGACAATGGTTACAAAAACGCTTCGATAGTAACCATGTAGAAATTCATCGCTATACTCGTACTCCTGAAGGAGAACTAATGCTTCAAGAATTGGGGGGAGTATTAAAAACTCATTCTGAAGGCAATGGATTTTATGCGTTGAGGGCTGCTTTAATAGAAGCTTCAGCTAATCGATCGGGCTGGACAATTATTGATGTAATTAATAAATTTCCTAGCGATGATGTCCAAATTAATACAGGAGATTTATTTAAACTGGAAAAATTCTGGCAAGAAAAAGAAACAGTGGCTAATAATTAGCTATTAGTTGGTAGTTGTTAGTTATTAGTATCCGCGCAAGGCTTGCGCCCAGTTAGTTATTAGTCAAAATCTAAGTTTTAAAGACTAATAACTAAACAATAAAACGAAACTGGAATTAGTTAGCTGCTAATTTTTCTTTTACTTGTGCCATTCTTGCTTCTGCTGTTGACATAACCTCGTCGAATTTTTCAACTATTTCCCCTGGATATTCTTCAAGGATTTTAGTCGAAAGAGATAGACGGTTTTTGTATTCATCAATCTCCAGAATAACTACTTGTATTTCTTGTCCTACTTTAAATAAATTATTCAAGGAATCGATATGAGTGCCACTTACTTCTTTGATATGCAGTAAACCAGTAGCACCATTAAGATCGACAAAGACACCGTAGGGTTTCATACTGACTATTCTACCCGACATTAGTGTCCCTTGTTCTAGTTTAGCGATCGCGGTAGCGCGCATAGCATCTCGTTGAGAGAGTACTAGTTTTCTGGTGTCGGGATTAACTTCTAGGAAAGTAGCAGTTAGCAGTTGTCCCACCAAAGATTCTAGTCCGTCTCTTTGTTGCAAATGCGATCGAGGAATAAATCCTCTCAATCCTTCTACTTCTCCTGTAACTCCACCTTTATTGACTCCTGTTACCCGCATTTGTGCAGATTTGCCACTCTCAGCAATTTCTGCTATTCTGTCCCAAGCCTCTTTAACTTCTAATTGCCGACGAGAAAGAGTAACTTGCCCATCCGCATTTTGCTCGCTAATAATCAAAAATTCAAATTCTTCGTCTAGAGGTAAAATTTCGGCTATGTTATCTACTTCTTCTAAAGCAGCTTCTCTGAGTGGTACAAAACCAGGTGATTTACCACCAATATCAACATAAGCCCCTTCCGAGCCATGTTGAATTACCGTGCCTCGAATAATCTGCCCTTTAGCAAAATCATAATCATAATTATCTAGGGCTTGAGCAAAATCTTCCATGGAGAAAGATTGAGAAGAGGTAGAATTAGGATTCATAAAATTGACAAGAAAAAAGCGAAAAAAATAGTTAGATGACGTGACTCACGTACAAACAAAATGGGTAAGATAGGCAATGCTCACCTTACGGCAATTTTTGACCAAATAAGTCTAACACTTTTGTCCAAGCATCTTGGGCTGCTTGAGGGTTATAACTGTCTCTTCGATCGCACATAAAACCGTGGGTTGCTCCTTCGTAGCGAAAGATTTGGTGAGGAATATTGTGTTTTTTTAGTTCGGTTTCAATTTCATCTACTTGTTCGTTGGGAATAAGGGGGTCTTCTGTACCAAAGAAACCATAGAGAGTTCCTGCAATACTTTTAGTACGAGCGATCGTTGGTTCGCCACCCCCAGGACAGGAATTAACGATACCCGCGCCGTAAAAAGAAGCTGTTGCCTTAATATCTTCAAGGGTAGCAACTAAATAGACGACGTGACCGCCAAAACAAAAACCGATAGTGCCTACTCCTCCTTGCTTGACTTGAGGTAAATGATAGAGATATTTAATAGTAGCTTGAATATCACTAATTAGCTCTTCAGCTAAGGTTTGATTTTTATATTTTCTACCAATTTCTAAATCTTTTTCTGTATAGCCAGTTTCAAACCCTGGTGCTTGGCGTTGATAAATAGCTGGTGCGATCGCGACATAGCCTTCTTTAGCCAATCTTTCGGTAATATCTCTAATATGGGAATTTACGCCAAAAATTTCTTGAATTACTATTACCCCAGGAAACTTATCTGACGAGTCGGGCATAGCTAAATAAGCATCTATACTCAAGTCTCCGTTTTGAACTCGAACTTTATCTGTAGAAATTGCTAGTTCTGCCATGTTTGATTAATAAAATATTTTTTCCGTCGGAGTATTCAACGAACGCCCCTACTGTGTAAATTGTAAAGTGACTGGGAAAAATTAAACCCTGAAAAGATTATTGAGAATTAAATAGGGATAGCACGAATAAGTTAAATCTATTGATTTGTAAAGGTTTAAAGCATTTCAAAATGATTATAATCCAAGAAAAACAACGCCAATTGCTCGAAAACCTTGCACTTGTTAACCAAAAATAAGGCTTCAAAAAAAGCGATTAGCAAGCGAGCTTACAGCTATTTCAGCGGTCATATCTTCCAATTAAAGTTTTTCGTTAATTACTATACTAATAAATCTGTTTGCCGTTCAGTATGTCCAAAACAATATACTATGAGCAATAATGGCATCTGTGGATTGACAAGCTTGCCAGATATCTGACATTAGGCGATCGACAAACCGACTAATGGTTTGACTGAATAAACCAATAAATTCGATCGGGTTACTACCAGATTCAAGGATTTTTTTGCCTTCTTCTGATTCAATAAAGCCAATCGAATCGTAATTAATACATCCCTCTTCTGCTAAAGTAGGCGCGATTAATTGTAATAGTTCTCGATAAAATGCAGTTTCCGACCCAGATTTAGCCTTAAATTTGGCTACTACTGTTAGTAGACTCACGATCGTTGCTCCTTATAATTTAGATAGTTGTCAAAGATTGGCTCAAAACAACCTTACCTATTGCCTTTCCCGACTCAGCATAAGTATGGGCAGCAGCAATATCATTAAAGGTAAACGATCGAGCGTCTATCAGGGGATGCACCCGTCCTTTATCCACTAAATCGGCGAATTTTGCGAGAATTTTACCGTGATAGCTACGATTAATTTGATGTAACATCGGAATCAACATATAAACCAAATGCAGAGTTAGTCCTTTGGCGTGCAGTAAAGTTAAATCTTGTTTGGACAAAGAAACCGTAGATACAACCGTACCGTTTAGCTTGGCTGCTTTAAAAGCATTCTGGAGATTATTATTGCCTACCGTATCAAAAACTACGTCAAATCCATTACCATTGGTATGTTCTGCGACAAAATCTTCAACAGGAGTCTGGCGATAATTAATAGTGACATCTGCTCCTAAAGATCGAGCGATCGCAGCTTTTTCCTCACTCGATACCGTAGCATAGACTTTTACTCCTGCCCATTTTGCTAACTGTATCCCCATATGACCCACACCCCCAGTACCACCATATATTAGTACTGTTTGACCCGATCGAATTTTTGCTCTGTCAATCAATCCTTCCCAAGCAGTAATGGATACTAAAGGTAATGCTGCTGCTTCTGCCATTGTTATGGATTTAGGTTTAGGGGCAATGAGATCGGGATCGGCAAGCAGATACTCGGCTAAAGCCCCACTTGTTCCTTTGACACCTCCCGCACAGCCATACACCTCATCACCAACTTTAAATTTAGTGACCCCCTCTCCCACGGCTTCAATAACTCCCGCTACATCACCGTGTAAGATGGCAGGAAAATCGGGAGCGATATCGGCTACAGTACCCTGGCGTATTTTAGTATCCACTGGATTAACGCTGGTGGCTGCTACTCGAATTAAAATTCGCTCTGAAGAAACTAATGGTGTGGGTAAATCTCTTTCTTGAAAGACATCAGGTGCGCCAAAATCTTCGATAACAATTGCTTTCACGATCGATATTTTCTTTTTTTACACTACATCTCTTATGTATCATCATCCAACCAGTGCAAAGAAGGATTTACGTTAAAGTGGGTTAGTTACCTTTTGGTAAGTCCAGATGAATTTTGATCTCAATACCGACGAATCTAAAATTAGTTATCCGCCACAACCAGCCCTCGATCGCATCGCTAAGATGGGTATTTTCGATACTCAGTGTGCAGCACATCAAATCCTAGAAAAAATTGCTAACAAATGGACGATTTTGATTATTTATGCTCTAACTCAAGAAACAAAGCGATATAGCGATCTCAAACAGCAAATTGTCGGAATATCTCCTAAAATGCTAATTCAAAATCTCCGCAATCTAGAACGTACTGGATTGGTTAAACGTTATGTCTATCCGACAGTGCCACCGAGAGTAGATTATTCCCTTACTCCGCTAGGGGAATCTTTAGCCGAACCCCTTGCTGTTTTAGGAGAATGGTCATATCGTCACATCTCAGATGTCAATGCTGCGATCGAGCAGTATGATAATAGTCCTAAATCGGCAGATTTTTGGCAACCGAAATAAGATACTTGTTTGAGTATGAGAATAAAACCAAAACTTCTAATCCAAGCTCATTGGTCGCATGAGTAACTATTTTAAGATCGTGTCCCGATCGTTGTAGTTCCAAACCCAAGGCAAGAAAAGGCTGAACATCACCGCGAGTGCCTATGGATAAAATAGTAATATTCATTTGTTGCGTTTGTTTAAGTCGATCTTACAAAAAAGTTAGTAAATAAACAGCGATCGCTCTACTCCTTTACCTCGCCCTAAAGGTAAACTTTCATCTCTGCAACTAAAAGAAGTAATCGAATATATTCATGCTTATCTAGGTTCTGAGTTAAGCCTGAGGGGGTTAGCGACACAATTAAATCTCAGTCCCTTTCATTTTGCCCGTCTGTTTAAAAAATCTCTGGGTTTATCACCTCACAAATATGTATTGCAAAATAGGATCGAAAGAGCAAAAAAATTAATTACAGTTTCTTCTAATATTCCTCTAAGCGATATTGCCTTGCAAGCGGGTTTTTGCGACCAAACCCATTTTGGTAAAGCTTTTAAAAAATATGTAGGTGTTTCTCCGAAAGCTTTTTCTAAGTTATCCGCATAACTAAAGGCTTTTAATTTACTAAAGCCAAATTATCTCGATATTACAGCACCCCATAATAGTTTATTTATTGAGCAAGAATTTACTATTTTCCTCAAGATCGACTTTGTTAATTTAATTTCAAAGTTAAGTAGGATAAAGCAAATGAATACTCGTCGCTCAATTATTAAAGGTGTTGCTCTAACTGCTACAGGAACGGTTTTAGGTGCTATGTCTTCCTCTAAAACTGCCACCGCATCTCAACCTGTTTCTCAAAATAGCGATGCGACCCCGCGTCGCCGTCAGGCGCACTGGGTAGCGCATCAAGATACTCCTCTTCCCGAATCTGCTAAATTATTATCGGGTAAAGTAGCTCTGGTAACTGGTGCTGCTCGTGGTATTGGTAGAGCGATCGCAGTTGACTATGCTAGAAATGGGGCAAATGTTGCTTTACTAGATCTTGCCGATCCTACTGGGGAAATGGCGATCGCCATCGTTAAAGATAGCCAAATAATTTTTTGTGAAGGCTTTGGAAAGCGAAATCTATAGCAACATTTAGCTGTTACCCTCGAAACTCTATAATTTTTTGGCGAATAGTTTTGATAACAGAACCATGATTACTTAGATTACTTACCTCCTAGAATTAATTTAAACAAATAACCATTTGCAAAATTTTTTGATTTGATTTTTTTGAGAATAACTCCAAGGACAACCATTATCGTCAACAAAACAATGTAAATCATTATAACTGAGAAAAAATTTACATTCTCCCAGTAATTATGAATCACTAATCCAATAAGAAGACAATGAACAATATACATAAATAAAGCAGATTGTCCTAGAATTTTAAAAAGTGACCATCCTTGCCAATTATGAGTTCCATCGACTAAATAAAAAAGTAAAATAATTATGCCAATAACTAAAAGAAAAAATCCAGGAACTGGAGGATAAAATAATTCTCTATACCCTTCTCTTTCATACATACTTCCTGGATAAAACGCCCAAAGTATTGCGCCTGTTATTATAAAAATTAAACTGCTTTCTTTTTGAAACTGATTGAAATTGCGAGTTCTTCTCCTCAGCTTACCAAGAATACAGCCAAAAAAAGCCATTCCTACCCAAGGAAAAATTGGAAACCAGCCATCAATTATCCAATGATGAAATATACTTGTTTGACCGTTCATTTCGACGGTTAAATTTCTAGAAAAATCCATCTCAAGAGGATAAGGAGAATATCCTAAAAATTGTTGTAAAATTGGAGTAAGTAAAAAAATAAAAGCTGTTAGAATACTAAGTCTTTTGAGAGTTAACTTATTAGCTAAATAAACTAATGGACAAGATAGACCAATTAGATAAAGAACGTCTACCGTTCTTAAGGGTAGAATTTGCCAGATTAGAATATCTATCAGCATTCCAATTATTATGAGGCAAATTACTCTGATTAAATAATATTTGAAAGGATGTTGCTTAATTTGAGAAGTCAAACAAACCATCATCCCAGAAAGACTAATAAAAATAGGTGCAGCTAAAGAACCATAAAAACGAACAATAAAAGGGTAAGAAGATCCTACTACAGGGGCTAAATTAGCAAAAACCATTATAAAAATTGCTAATCCTCTTAAAATATCTACTGAAGTATCTCTTTGATTTAAAGCTTTTACTGTAGAATACACAATTTTAATTGGTAGATTAATTTATTGCTTATTCTATGAAAACCGTTGTGATTTTTCACTACTTGTTCATTTTTTTTAGCAAGCGAGCGCGCTAAATTTATTTCTGGGGAAGTAATAGATGTCGCTCTTGGTTACAATGCTGCATATACTGCTTAGTTTTACTCTCGGACATCTAGATATCTAGACATCTAGACATAATTTTCCTTAAATCAGTGGCGATCGCTCTTTCTTTTGAGTTCAACTTGTTAAAGCAACGTTCGCTTATAGCTTACAGCGCGTTTAAACCCAAGAGCAAGTAAGCTTACAGCTTTTAGTTAAATAAGCCCTTTGATTTAAAGTTTAATAGTTATTACTTTGATTATTTTTCCAATCTTGGCGCAAAATTGAGAGTAATATTACATCCTCAAATACACCCCATTTTCTTACTCTTTGTCTTAATAATCCTTCTGTTTGGAAACCGTTTTTTTGTAAAACTTTTCCCGAAGCGGGATTTCTCGCCATGTGATAGGCATATATTCTATTGAGAGATAAAGTTTCAAATCCAAAATCAAGCACGGGTTCGATCGCTTCACTCATGTATCCTTTTCCCCAAGCTGTAACCGCCAACCAGTAGCTTAATTCTGCTACAGAATGTTCTGGTTCGATATCTCTTAATTCCGCAATACCAATTAATTTGGCATCGGCTTTTAGTTCAATAGCAAAGGTAACACTGCTACCTGCTTTTTGTGCAGCAATTTGTTTGGATATGTATCTTGCTGCTTCACCATCGGGATAGGGATGAGGAACAGAGATAGTGGTATCGGCAATAGAACGATCGCTTGCTAGGATTTGAATTAGATTAGTATCTTCCAGCAATAAAGATCGCAGTCTCAATCTTGCTGTTTCTAGGATTGGTAACTGGAGCATTTTTTAGAGAAGCTGTGAATAATAGCGATCGCTTTATTTATTATTTTTATTACATCTCTTGCCAAAGTAAATTTTGAAGCAACAAGTCTATTGGTATTACCATCAATTATCCTCTAAACCAGGTCTGGGCATAGGAGCTATTTTCTTTTTATTTAGCTGACGTAACCAAAATCCGCTAGTTACAGCAATCACTAAACAAATAAAACCAGTTAAAGACTTTAATAACAAAAAACCACCAATGGCAAACATCGAGCCAAATAACAAAAATGTAGCTGCTACTACTTTAGCTAATTCTCTGCCTAAATCCATGGTTGGAGAAAGTCCAGTCCTTTGTTGTTGTGGTTGCCAGCCTTTTCCCCCTGGGCGCACGTGACGATAAAATTCATCTAAAATAGCATCATCTTCTGCTGGGGTAAGAAACATTACTGTTAGCCAAATTATCGCAGTTATTAAAGATATAAATAGTAATTTATAGCCGAAATCGGGAAAAATTTCGTTAAACTCGGGATTAATAATTGTGATTAAGCCGAGCGCAAAACCACTTAACATAGCTGCTAATTCTGCTGCTGCATTGATGCGCCACCAAAACCAGCGTAAAATTAAAACTAAACCAGGGCCCGTACCAATAGCAATTACTAAACGGAAAACCGTAGCAATATCGGTAAAATAGAAAGCAGCGATCGCACCTAAGACTGTTACCAAAATAGAGGCTAATCTACCGATAAATACTAATTCTGCTTGACTGGCATCTGGTTTAAGAAAACGTCGATACAAATCGTTAGTTAAATAAGATGCACCCCAGTTAATCGAAGTAGAGACAGTACTCATAAAAGCAGCAATCAAAGAAGCAACTACTAATCCTAAAAGTACGGGAGGCAAAAAGTCTAACATCAGTTTAGGATAGCCCAACTCTCGATCGCTCAAATCTGGATAAATAACCAAAGCAACTAAAGAAACCAAAATCCAGGGCCATGTTCGGATAATATAGTGCAGAATATTAAAAAACCAAGCAGATTTCTCCGCTTCCGCTTCGTCTTTAGCTGCTGCTAGCCTTTGAATAAATTCGCCTCCGCCATCACTACGACGAAATGACCACCATTGAATAAATAAGTAAGCAGAAAAAGTGGTAGCGGGAATTCCTGCTGCCTCACTCCAACTCATTCCCCCATTATTAAGAGTAAAGGGGAAAAAAGATAAGACATCAATCTCACTTATTTGTTTAACTTGCGGAATTAATTCGTGAATACCACCGACATGATTAACGGCGACTATGGCAACTATAATTGCCCCCAATAAACCCAAGAAGAATTGAAAGAAATCGGTAGCAACTACACCCCATAAGCCAGAAAAACTAGAATATAAAAGCACAAACAGGCTAACACCAATTACACTCCAAATTTTCCCGTTTTCTCCTGGTGAAAACCCCAAACTCTGCCATAATTGTAGAGCATCCACTACTTTAACCATGGCTAACATGGCGTAACCAATACCAATACAATTAATAGGAACGGCAAATAAAAAGGCTTTAGTCCCTCTTAAGAGTGCTGCCGTTTTTCCTCCGTAACGAATTTCGGTTAACTCTGCATCGGTAACAACTTCCGATCTGCGCCATAGTCGGGCAAAGATATAAATTAAGATAATATGGGAAATGCCAAAATTCCACCATTCCCAATTACCTGCAATTCCCCTGGTAGCAACTACACCACAAATATAAAGTGGGGTATCGATCGAAAAGGTGGTAGCTGCCATACTAGTCCCTGCCAACCACCAG
Source organism: Xenococcaceae cyanobacterium (assembly GCA_051439545.1). Lineage (GTDB taxonomy): Bacteria > Cyanobacteriota > Cyanobacteriia > Cyanobacteriales > Xenococcaceae > JASJDJ01. The sequence continues at coordinate 59,972 of JBFRWK010000210.1, forward strand.
GGTAGCGATCGACCAGAAACAAAAAAATCGACTAAACTATTAGCTGCCCGACGAGATAAATATAATCCCAATCCCATGGTAAAGATTAGATACAGCAAAACAATTAGCCAGTCAATCTGTTGCATTTTTATTTTGTAAATTATACTCTTGAGTTACTTTAAGTTAATTAAGTAGTATTATTGCATTGTTGCTTAACTTGATTAACTAATAGTAATCTTTCTCGATCGAGTTCATCCATTCGTTCTAGCAATTTATAGACTTTTTTAATACCTTCCTTGTTGGGAGTAATTGTATTTCTTTGAATAAATAGTTCTGATAGTGCTTGAAATTTTTGGCTAATTTGTCGAGCATAGGATTGCCCTTCTGGTGACAAGGATAAATTCCTGTAGATTTGGGCTTGTTCTTTGAGTTTATCGGCAACTTTTTGATACTCAATTTTAATCGTAAATAGATGAGCAGTTTCTTCTAAAAAGCGATGATTTGCTTGTTCATCTATCTGACTATCTGTTTGCTGAATTGCTTCAGTCAAAGTCAAACAATCAGTGGTCGAAAGAACGATACTAATCGGTTCTATTTTTTGTTTGAATCCTAAATATATAGGTAGATTTATCAAAAAAATAATAACTAAATAAAAGCTAATCATCGAGCCAATAAATGACATAATCAAAGATAAGCTAATAAAGCTTAAAGAGAGAGTTTTTCCTTTTATTTTTCGATTAGCACTAAAAATCAGATCTACAATTTTAATTAGAATATATATCCAAAAAAGAATAAAAATAAAAATTGCTACAAAAGAAAACATATACTAATAAGTCTAATTAAATCAATAATTAACACTAAGCTACCCTATTTTAAATTGTTAATCTTCTTAATGTCATTGCGGATATAGTGATTCTCAGACTTATAAAGCTAAGTCTAATTTCGGTTATTGTTGAGTAAGTCCACCTAATTAAACGTCAAACTAATTACCCCAAACCCCTATATCTCTAAGTCCCTAAACCTTGCACTATTTTATGTTTAATTAGCGTAGATCTACTTAATAGAGGCGGAGCTAATTTATTTGAAAACTGCTAGATAACAGAAGATATATTTACAATTACTACTTAACCTATGTATATTTACCGAGCGGATAAAAATGGTTTGCTTAACACAATCGACAAAAATATTAAGTAAAATTAAAACTCGGCTCTGGGAATCTGGCGAGAGAAATCCGATTATCTGGCTTCTTTTTTTACCTTTTAAATTAATAATCTTATGACTAGCATCGGTTCTTTCTCAAAAACTAAACAGCAAGATAGCAATCGCACTGTAGGTAAACAACTTCAGTCGGTTTTTATTATGTTGTTAGTTAGCACTTTTCTTTTTGGCGCAATTGGTTGGCGTTTAGCTTACCTACAGTTAGAACAAGGACAAGTTAATTTAGATCAAGCGAAAAAAAATCGAACTCGGATCGTCCCAAAGCCACCAATTAGAGGAAACATCTTCGATCGCCAAGGCAAAATTTTAGCAACTAACCGCTTATCTTACTCGGCTTATTTGTGGCCTAAAGCCCAAAGACAAGCAAACTGGGCAGAAATCCGCCATATTTTAGCTAATATCCTCAAAATACCTCCAGAAAAAATTCAGCAACGAGTCGAACAGGCAGGCTATAGTTATTCAACACTTATTCCTATTGCCAAAAATCTTACTCCTGCCGAAATTACAGCGATCGAAGAATATCGCCACGAATTACAGTCGGTAGAGGTAGACATTGGTAAAGTACGTCAATATCCTTACGATCGATCGGCTGCCCATATTCTGGGTTATACCAGAGAAATTAATGCTGAAGAACTCGCCCTACGCCGAAAAGATGGTTATCGTCTCGGTGATGTAATCGGCAAAATGGGCATAGAAGCTAACTTAGAGCAAAAACTACGAGGAACATGGGGTGGTTTACAGCTAGAAGTAGATGGTAGTGGAAAAATACTACGCTTGTTAGGCGAAAATCCCCCTACAGCAGGAGAAAATATAACCCTAACTATCGATATTGCCATCCAACAAGCAGCAGAAAAAGCTTTAGGTCAACAAAAGGGGGCAATTGTTGTTTTAGAGCCGAATAGTGGGGCAGTGCTAGCCTTAGCGAGTTATCCTAGTTTTAATCCGAATATTTTTTCCGATCGCATTACCACTGCAACCTGGAAACAACTACAATCGGCAGGTAATCCCTTTCTCAATCTGGCTTTAAGAGGATTTCCTCCAGCGTCCACTTTTAAAATAGTCACCGCCACAGCAGGTTTAGAGTCGGGAAAATATCCCCCACAGACGGTTTTAGGGACTTATCCTGCTCTCAATGTCAATGGAACTCTATTTAGAGAATGGAATAAAAGAGGTTTTGGGAGTATGGGATATGTAGGTTCAATGGCTTGGAGTAGCAATACTTTTTATGGACAAATTGGTCGGGGAGTTGGCGGTCAAACTTTAATTAAATGGGCGCGGAATTATGGTTTTGGAAAAAAAACAGGGATTGAATTGACAGGGGAAACTCCTGGTTTAATTGCCGATGATAATTGGAAACGGCAAAGATTCGATAATTGGGGTTGGACTACTGGTGATACAGTAAATATGTCTATCGGTCAGGGTTTTACTTTAGCGACCCCCTTACAAGTAGCCGTGATGTTTTCTGCCGTGGCTAATAATGGCTATGTAGTTAAACCCCATCTCATCCAAACAGACAGCGATCGCCAACAGCAAGAAAGAGTTAATCTTAATCTTAAACCCAGTACTTTAACTACCTTAAAAAAAGGTTTGAGGGCAGTAGTCGCAGGTGGTACGGGGACAAAACTAAATATTCCAGAAATACCCCCCGCAGCAGGAAAGAGCGGAACAGCTGAAGCTCCTCCTGGCGAACCTCATACTTGGTTTGGAGCTTTTGCTCCTTATGAAAACCCCGAAATCGTTGTAGTTGCTTTTGTCGAGCATTCGGGTGGTGGTGGCAGTTCTGTTGCTGCTCCTATGGTAAGAGATGTAATGAAGGCTTATTTCGAGCGGAAAAAATAATCTTTAACTTGATTTATTTTTTCTGAGACGTAAAATTAAAGTTAAACAAATAAGAAAATATCCTGTAGTTACTAAAGCATTAGTGTAAAGCAATCTTAGGTTAAGTAGTTCTGATGTTTGCTTAGAGCTAATAAATAGCAAAACATAACAACTTAACCAAATAAGAGTAAGTTTAATCGATAAACGACTTGCTTTTTGTTGTTGTCGATGACTATGTTGCCGAGATAAAGTCCAAATAGAGGGAATAATACCTACTATTGGCAGATAGTAAATTCCGAGTTGTAATTGCTGGTTTGTTTCCTCAATTTCCGAGTTTTTGTTGTTCATTGGTTAGTGTTGCCTAATAACCTAAATTACTAATAAATGTACGGGCGAACAAATGTTCGCCGATCCCTAATGACTGAAATTGCAGCCATTGTTCTAGCTGGAGGCAAAAGCTCCCGCATGGGACAAGATAAAGCCCTAATTAAATTAGGAGTTCGCACTCTTCTTAATCAAATTTGCACTCTGGCACGAGAATGTGCAACCCAAGTTTATGTAGTAACCCCTTGGATTGAAAAATATCAAGATGTGCTACCTCTTGGTTGCGAGCTAATTCCCGAAACAATAGATAATCAATGCCCTTTGGGAGGATTTCTTACAGGTCTACATTATGTAGAGCAAGAATGGGTTTTATTGCTAGCCTGCGATCTACCTTTACTAACTACAGAAGTAGTCAAACAATGGTGTTTTATTTTGCCCACAGTCGAAGATGAGGCGATCGCACTGTTACCCAAGTCTAGCAAAGGATGGGAACCTTTATGTGGGTTTTATCGGTCTAACTGTTTATCCTCGTTAAAAACTTATTGGGCAAGAGGAGGTAAGTCTTTTCAATCTTGGTTATCTAGTCAAATAGTCCAAGAATTATCGATCGACGATCCACAAATATTATTTAACTGCAACACTCCAGAAGACCTAAAGAAAATTAGCAATTTTTGTGAAAAAAGTGACAGATTTTAGACCTCAACCTACTTTAGATGGCTCTTATACTTTTTTTTCTCCTGAATTTACTGAAGCTTTCCATTCTCATTATGGTGCTGCCCAAGAAGCAGAAAAAAAGTTCGTCGAACCTGCTTTATTAAAAAATAGATCCCTTTTGTCTTCTCAGCCAGCTTCGGCAGGATTGCGGATCTTGGATATTTGTTACGGGTTAGGATACAATAGTGCAGCAGCATTAGCAGGTATTTGGTCGGTCAATCCTCAGTGTAAAGTGGAATTAATTGCTCTAGAAATAGATATAAATGTTCCAGTACAAGCCATTAAATACGATCTTCTGGAGCGATGGCAGCAACCTATTCCTCAATTACTCACTCAACTTGTCACCGAGCGAAAAATTTACACCGATTATTTAAAAGCATCTTTACTAATTGGTGATGCTAGAAAGACCATTCAGCAAATTTACTTAGAAAATTGGCAAGCAGATGCTATTTTTCTCGACCCTTTTTCTCCTCCGAAATGTCCTCAACTTTGGACAGTAGAATTTCTCGATCTCGTAGCTAAATGCCTGAAGCCCACAGGTAGAATTGTTACTTATTCTAGTGCAGCAGCCGTAAGAACAGCTTTATCCTTAGCTGGTTTGCAAATTGGTTCGACTCCAAGTTTTGGGAGAAAATCTCCAGGAACAGTAGCTAATTTTGATGGTCGAAATTTACCCCCTTTATCTTGTCAAGAACAAGAACATCGTCAGACTCGCGCTGCTATTCCTTACCGAGATCCTCAACTACAAGATACAGCAGAAAATATTCATCAAAAAAGAAAATTAGAACAACAGAATTGTAATTTAGAATCTACCAGTCAATGGAAAAAACGTTGGTATTCTTCATTAAATTTTATGATATCTGGTACTACTCTTAAATGAAGATATATACTGATTAAAATGGCTTTGTTTTTCAAAGTATAAGGTAAATCTAAGTTAACTTAAGTTAAAACCGCTTTTCACTAATATAAATCGGTAAATATATCTAAATAAATTTTCTGGATTAGTCATTGATGTCAAAAATTTTAGTTATGTGTCCGTAAAAAAGCTGATTTCAAACTTAAAAAAAACGATCATAATAATATAAATAAGATCGCCAAGTAACATATCTAGATTGTGTTAATAGATAAATAGCTCTAAGTTGAGTTTAATGTTTTACCATAAAAATTTTTTCCTACGGAACTACAAAACAATGCTTTTACCTATTCAATTGACATATAGTCAGAGCAAGCTCTTTCCCATAACAAGCACCCATCCTCTAAAAAGCTTCCAAGACTTGGCTACAAGCTATTAAGGAAACTTTAGATGATGCGCTTTGCGTATGTAGCGAAAGTGGCAGAGTAATCTCTGACTTAGCGACTTTAAACTACTAATTTAGAAAATGATTAATCAAGTTTTTGGGTTATCTCTATCAATTGAACCAAATTCTCCTGTGATAAATAAACGAAATCAAGCTCCCGCCAAGATACTAATTATTGACGATCGCCCCTATAGTCGTATGCCCACCAGAGATTTACTCTTATTGGATGGCTATGAAGTACTGGAAATAGATGGAGACAACTCGGTTTTTGAGTCAGTCATCACTCATCAGCCAGATTTAGTACTGCTAGATGTAATACTTTCTGAATTAGATGGCTTTGAAGTATGCAAATTACTAAAGCAAGACCACAGAACTAGTCAAATTCCCATTATTTTAGCTGCCGTAGCGGATACAAGAGAATATCGCCGTAAAGTCAGAGAAGTTGATGGAGACGATTTTTTAACCAAGCCTTTCGATCGCTTTCAACTGTCAACTAGAGTCAAATCCTTAATCGATCAAAAACGTCTCAAAGAAGGAGTCGAACAGGTACTTGTTGACATCGCCAAGGTAATGGAGTATCGTTCTCCAGATAGCGGTAACTCTTCTATTAAGGTGGCTAGTCTAGCTCGTTCTTTTGGCGAATATTTACAGATTTCCCCTAGAGCGATCGAAAGTTTAGTTTTTGCTGCTCGCGTTCATGATATTGGTGAAGTGGCTATTCCTGATGCCATTTTATTGAAAAAGGGAGAACTCACCAAAGAAGAAAGAGAACTAATTCATCAACACGTTCTCATTGGGGAAAAATTATGCCAACCTCTGGGTAATCGTCAAGACGTATTACCAATTATTCGCCACCATCACGAACGTTGGGATGGCAGTGGTTATCCTGATGGTTTGGTAGGTAATCAAATTCCCAAATTAGCACAGATTTTTCAAATTTTAGATATCTATACCGCTTTAACTAGCGAAAGACCTCATAAAAAAGCTTATTCTCCAACTCAAGCTCTAGAAATTATTTCTGAGGAAACTAATAAAGGCTGGCGTAACCCTGAAATAGTAAAGCAATTTACGTCGTTTATTCGTGCGCTCGAAGAAAAAAAACAATTTCAGGACAGCATTCCGATTTAAATCGACAAGTTTAATTTTCTGGGCAAAAATTCAACAGGCCTTGAAAGTTAAGGGATTGTGTAAACGGGGCGTATGCAATTCTGGGATTTCTCCCGCATACCGCCCTTAATTATTATTTTGGGTTAGAGATGCTCGGGCATAATCTGTTATTCATCTTCAGAAATATGTCGTAATGTTCTCTCACCAATCGCTTTATGTCTTGGATTATCTACTAATCCAGTGTCTATCAGTACTACACTAAAAAGTATTGCCCATCCAAGAGAGCGTAATCTTGTTGCCTCAGAAACATTTCCGTATTCGGCGATCGCTTGTTGCCGTATATTTTGCTCGGAAAAGAGCATCCAGATAGAAGCAAGATCTGTGGCAATATCGCCTGATGTAATGTCACCCCAATCAATAATACCCGCGATCGCACCATTCTTTACCAGGATGTTGCGCGGATGAAGATCGCCATGTAGCCATTTATCCCGAACGTCAACGGGTGCTTTCAAAGCCTCATGCCAAATGTTTCTAATCTTTCGAGTAATTAAGTTAGTTTTATTCTCTAGTCTTTTCATGGGTTCTTCAACAGACACCGCTCTTTGAATTAAGGGTACGCCACGTGCTGCATTTTTTGGTGCATTCAATGGTGCGGGTAAGTGCAATGAGCGGAGGAATCTTATAAAAAGCTTTGCCTGGTTAGCATGAGGTTCTTCTTTGTCAGCAGTTACACCAGCTAACCATGGCAGAACACTCCATTGCCAAGGGTAGTTCTGTGTTGGTTTACCTATTCTGTAGGGAGTTGGAATCGGTATAGGAAGGCGATCTGCTATTAATGGAAGCCAGGTTTGCTCGTGTTCGATGAGTTTAGCTGCTACTTGGCGACGAGGAAGTCTTACAGAAAATTTGTCACCCAGTCGAAATATTACATTATCCCAACCAGTATCGACGAGATAAATTGGTAGGTAAATTAAATCTGGATGTTGTTGTGTTAATAAACTATAAACAAGGTCTGCATTTATTTTGAGTTCGGCTCTTGGAGTTCCTATTAAACTCGATTTCTCATCCGAACTCATATTTGCCTCCTTAGCTGGACAATTATTTTTCTCTAGATTAACGCTCCCTATCTTTCCTTTGTTTTAAATTCCGAAATATTTATTATTCTGCGCTCGCCCGTTTAATTTAACCCGCAAATACTGTTAAACCCGTTCATAATTTCGATAAAATCATCCTCTTCGATAGTTGCAATATATTGACTGATTCTTTTTAGACTCAAGAGACGAATTTGAGGGATTTTTACCCAGGAAGGTTTAGGGAGTAGAGTTTCTGGTAACTTATAGGTTAAAGGATATTTAGCTCTTGGTTTTTGGCTGGTAATTGCAAAAGCGATCGCCGTATTACTATTAAGATTATAACCATCAATGCTCGCTATCAAAACTGGTCTTGTCCCTGATTGTTCAGAACCAACCGTTGGGTCAAGATTTGCCCAATAGATACCTCGTCTCAATATTTTTCTTGCCATAATTCTATTTCTCCCTCAAACCACTCCTCTACATCGCTGGTATCTAGAAGCTTCGCTTGTTCTGCTATATGTTGCTCTTGTAAGGCTTTAAGTCCTTCTTTAACAATACTTTCAATGGAGCGACTGCGGTTAGGATAGTATCCTTGAGAGACAAAAGCATCTATTTTTTTTAATAGGTCTTCTTCGAGAGTGATAGTTACACTTTTAGTAGCCATGTAAATAACAATGTAAATTATAAGATAAATTATATTACATTATCATTTTAAGTGAGTCTGAAAGAGCGATCGACATTCAGAGAGGATATGAAAAATGGTTAATTACGAACACAACACTTACAGAGTAACCTGGTCTGATGAAGATCGAGAGTTTGTGGGACTATCATCTTCTAGTTTTTTTGCTCTTAAAATCATTAATAAAAACCAAACTGAATATCGATCGCTGCTTTAATCGATTCCCAATAATGTTCTTCCAATGTACCTATCATAGAAATAATTCTAGAGCGATCGACACTACGGATTTGATTGAAATGTAGTCCTCTGATACATTTACGCGACGCAATACAGGTAATTACTGGACAACGCAGCGATAGCGACACCATCATTACTGACAGTGAAGGAGGTATCCCTCAAAGCTCTGAGCATAAAGCCCAAAGCACCATTC
>JBFRWK010000211.1:0-7209 GCA_051439545.1 Xenococcaceae cyanobacterium
TAAGTGCAAGGCTCTCGATCCAATTTTAGGGGTTTTTCGCCCCTTTCTCTTCACTTTTTTCTGCCCTCAAAATCTCTGTAACCTTTGTTACCTCAACGTTATCAACTTGTTCAGCAACCCCTATTTAGCGATATTACTTTTCTAGTTTTGGCTGCTTTCTTTGGTCCAGGTTTAGCTTATGCCATGAGTAAGGGCGGTGGTACCGCTCTTTATCAGGCTATTAATAACGGTGTCGATAAATCGATCGACTTTGGTACGGAAGTGGTTAGTAAAGCCGTATTTCTATTTTTGTAACCAGCTTCCTAACTTAATTTAACCATTCTATTCACCTTTACATCTTTATGTTTAAATCATCATCTCAGCTTAAAAATAAGCAAATTACGCCAGCAGCAAAGGAAAAAATAGTTTTAGGACAGCTATCCTTAGCCGTGGCATTTGTTCTGCTCGCATTTTCCTCTTGTAGCACTGCCCACAGTTATCGTCGGTTAGCTAGCAATAAAATTACTACCGTACAACTCAATAATGGGAATGCACTCATCGCCGAAGTTAAGCCAGGAAACTATCGTACTCCTGAATCCATTACTGAATTTACTAAAAAATGGTATATTCTCATGCTTGGTTGGTCGGGAGGAGAAACCGCAGTCAAACTTAGTGGAAAAATTCTTGTTCCCGCTAATTCCTATGCTGCTTCACAGATGATGGATACTAAGTTGGCATCGGCTTTTTTAACAGAATTTAGTCAACTCGTTCCCACTTCAATATTTACCCACGATAGCCAAATCAAATCCTCTGCCAAAGTGCGCTATGTATACGAGCCTGTACCAGTAGATGAAACTACATGGACAATTAATGTTGTTGCCGACTGGATTTTATTTGATTCGGCGACTAACTCTGAAATTGAAACCGTCACCTTTAACAAGGTTCTGACTATTAAAGCTGCTGCTATTCCTCCTCAACCCTTTACTGAAGAGACTAATAGTTTGCAGCAACTTATCGAAAGTATTAGAGCTTACGGATTAGAAATTACTAACGTCGAAGAATTTGAAGGATAATTACCATGACTAGCATCAATATCGAATCAAAAGAAACACTTACTAGAGAAGAGCAAATAAACTTAGCTGGACTGGAAACTGAAGCCGAACAACCTTTAGAAATCGAGCAACAGTATCTAATTAAAGAAGATGCCCCAAAACAAACTCCTGTGGAAGAAAAACCATTTGTGCGTAGTTTCTTTATCTATGGTATGACTGGTTTGGGCTTAGTGTTTTTAATTGGAATCTGGCAGCTAATGACTCCAAAAGAAGCTCCAGTAAAAATTGTAGAATCGACTCCCAATAAACAAAAACCAGTAGAACCAGTTCCTCAAGTAGATTATCGGGGTAAATTGGCCCTCAGAGATCAGAAAATACAACTTGCACAAAAACAGCAGCAGCCAACTCCTGCTGAAGTAGTTACATCGTCACAACCTAAGACTCCTACTCCTCCCGTAGAGCCAGCACCACAAGCCTTACCTCAGCAGACAACACAGCCCAGAGTAGCCCGCACTGCACCACCACCTCGTCCTCAACCAGTATCTAGACAACAACCAGTTAAAGTTCGACCAAAAGTTAACTCACAGCAAAGATGGACACAGCTAGCTAATTTTGGACAAGGTGTTCCCATCACTTCTAGTCAGATTGCTAAAAATAAGACTCCTGCTATCAGAGCAACCTTTGTTAATAATATTGCTAAAAAATCAACAACCATAACTGCTAGTGTTTCTAATACGAACTCTCCAGGTAGTTTAGGAATACTCAATCGCCAACCTGTAGAGCAAACTGTTAGAGATAAATATCAAATAGCTTACGGCACGACTGTCACCGCATTCGTTTCTATTCCTTTACTTTGGGATGAATCGATCGATCGTTCCTCTCAACCTAATAAACGCTTTGCACTTATTCTTACCAATGACTTGTTAGCTAGTAATGGTAAAGTAGCTCTAGAAAAAGGTTCGATGGTTGTTGCCGAAAGTAATTCCGTTAACCCCGATAATAGATTGGTTAATGCCAGTGCCATCGCAATTGTCTACCAGGATAAGCAGGGTAGAATCAAACAAAGCTCTGTTCCGACTCAAAAACTTACTATTCTAGGCAAGCAGCAACAACCATTAATCGCTAAGGGACATTTCGATCGCCGTCGTAACCATGTTAAAACAGATTTGCTGGTCAGTTCCCTATCGGGACTGGGTAAAGTAGGAGAAGTTTTCACCCAACCCAATACTACTTCAGAAGTAGTTAGCGGTAGTTTTGGTTCTAGTGTCACCACTACAGTTAATAATCGCAACCGAGAAATTTGGTCTGCCGTCCTCGATGGGTTTTTCAATCCTTTGGCTGAGAGGATAAGCGAGCGCTCTCTGCGTCGGGAAGCAGAATTAGAACAACTGTCTAATATTGCTGTCTTAGAAGTAGGGGCTGAAGTTTCAATTATTGCTAATGATACTTTTAAGATTGATTAGATCGGGGCTAGCTGAAATTAAAGATATAGAACGAATAATTTAATGGTATTCTTGTTCTATGGTTGACTCGCACACATTTATCTATCTCTTCAGGTTAATTATGTCTAATCATAGCGGTAGCTATATGATTAATAGCATTATCAAGATGTTGGAGCAAGAAGCAGTTTTTGAACATTTAGGTAAAGATATTTCTCAAACTATCGTTCTCAATATTCTTAAAATTGCCGATAACTACGATTGCAATCCTGGAGAAATACTAGATGAAATTGGCGAACGATTAGGTATTTGCTACTATTGCCAGCAAATAGCAGCAAAATTTGGCTCTGGGGGAGTTTGTCAAAGCTGTTACGACCGAGATTTTGCCCAGTGAAGGATAAGTATAACTTGCTGCGGTATGGGCTTATCTACTCCATTTCTGATTCCAACAATCGAGCGAGCGCACTTCCTAAAGTTGCTGTACCAACTTTTTGAGCGTACTTGTTTAGTTTGTTCCAAGTTGCTTCATCTACTCTTACATACCATTCTAGTCCCACACCTCGAACATAATTTACACCTTCAGAGGAAGCAGTAACCTTGTTATTTTTGTCGACGACTCTTTCTATTTCCAAATCTTTAATATCGATTAGTTGTCGAGATTGATTATCTAATTCCAAGACGACACTCCTATTATTTGGTATTTGAGTGATTGTTGCTAGTTCTCGAGCAAACAGAGGATGTTCACTGCAAATTCTAACTCGTTGTCCGATACTAGGATTTTTTAAAGGAACAAATTTTATTTTAGATTTGAACTGGTGATTATTTTTGGGTTGGGTATCTTGATTTTTAATTTGGTTCACAACATCTCTAACTATTCTGCTAGAAGGAACTTTACCCTTAGCTTGAGAGACTGCTTTATTCCAGGCGTCCTGTTGTTGAGAGGGTTTTAAAGATTTTAAAGCTCTACATTGTCGTTCGCTGGTTGGCATAATGTGAACCATTGGTTCACTTTTTTGCAAGTTGTCTACTATTTGTACTGCATCAATCAAATAGTATGCAGACCTTTTAGTAAATCCAAACCTGTCCTGGCAGTATTCTTGAAAAGTATTGTGTGTAGAGCGATATAGCTTTTTATCTCGAAGGAGTTGTAGAGCTAATCCCGCCTGATAGAAGGCACGTTCTACCTGTCGTTCCAGGTGTATTCGTTCGTTCTCCTCATCAAGAGTTAATGGCTCAAATATAGTAGCTAAAGACATCGTTTTACCTTGTCTTGTTAAATTAAATTCTGGTGTCGTTATGTTTATATTGGTTGTCGAATCTCAGGGATAAACTCTCTTACAATCTTGTAGAGATGAGAATTTGGGCAATTCTGGCTGGTAGTAAATAGCAAAACCTTCTTGCCAGTTAAACCTCAAGCAATCCATGATGAAACTATGAGGATTGGCTACTGTCTTGGTACAGTTAGAATATAGTAGTAGTTCTATCGACTGGACTACTCTATTTATTTGGGGTAAAAGTTTATAACCACTGCCTAAATTCAGACAGTGGTTTGAGAATTTAGGCAACAGCTTTTAGGGTTTCCAGTCTAGAGGGTTCGAGTTCTGATTCTGGAATAATTACGCCTAAAAGTCCGCAACAATACTCTCTATAGCCCAGTTGATAGCCCTGCCAATAGTCCCAAAAATGGGGAAGGGGTCTAATGAAACTGTACAAAATTGGACAACCTTGGCAAAACGAGCTACTTATTGACAAATCAATCAGCTTATTGACCAAAAACACGCTCGTTTTGCCTCACTTCATCGAATAATTAGCAGTCCTAAACCTATAACTAGAGAAGGTTGTCCAATTTTGTCTAACTTTTCCTTCGGGGTGGCGTCTAAACCGCAAACTCCATCGAAAAATCCGCTACTATAGAGTTCGATGTTTATGTCTGGTTCTTGGCAGGTTGAATGGTCTTGATTTATATTTATAAGTGAATCAAGCATATTAAGATACTCCAATTTAATTTTGCTTGTCAAAGGCAACAGGGCGTAGGAAACTTTTGTTGCCTTCTGACTAAATTAAGAATAGCACAGAACCCGCGCTATTAAAATCGGCTTGAAAAACTGTTAATAGGGGGAAGTTTGCTATTATGTTGATACAGTAGGGAGAGTAAGTAGTATGGCTAGACCTGGAGGAAATCCAGCATTAGTAAAATACCAGTTTAAAAACAAAGGTAACGCACCTCTAAACAAAAAACTGAGCATAAACCTGACTGAAGAAATGCACAAAGAAGTTATAGCAAGAGGTGGTTCTGAATTTATCCGTGAAGCTATTGTCAAAGCCATAGCTGAAACTACTGCCTTGGAGTCCGCGTAGTTTCTAACCATGAATTCTGCTTCTAATTTGGTGAATAGAATACCTGTTTCTAACAAGAATGAAGGTTGGTTTCATCTCCACAAGATACTGTAAAGTCCTCGCCCGTCTCAATGTTAACTATTTGCCAAAAGTATCCGTATCTTGGCTCAACGCCTAGTAAACTGTTTGTGCGCTACTTTTCAACAAAATATGATTAATTATCACTAAACCATATTATTAGAACCTAACGATTTATAGTAATTACAAAAAGCTATAAATCCAAAATATCAATGGTAAAACAAGCCCAGTTGTTCGAGTTACAGCCAGAAAATTCAACTCAAAAATTAACTTTTTATTCTTCCCTAGAAAAACTAAATCAAGCCTGTAAAAAATGCGCTCGCTGTCCTTTGAGTCAAAAACGAAAACAAGTAGTAATTGGAAGAGGTAATATTCAACCCAATTTGGCGATTATTGGTGAAGCACCAGGCAAATTAGAAGATAAAACAGGAAAACCCTTTGTTGGTGATTCGGGTAAGTTTTTATTAAAAATGCTTCAAACCGTAAAGCTTGATTCTAATGTTTACTTTACTAATATAGTTCGTTGCCGTCCTCCAGATAATCGCCAACCCAGTGCAGAAGAGATTAAAGCTTGTCAACCCTATTTAATTGACGAACTCAGACTAATTGAGCCGAAAATAATTATCTGTGCTGGGGCAACTGCCGTAGCTGGATTGACTGGTAAAAAAGAAAGCATTACTTCTTTGCGTGGTCAATGGCTCGATTGGGAAGACACTGCTGTTATGCCCATCTTTCACCCTGCTTATCTTCTACGTAACCCTTCTCTTCAAAAAGATAGTCCTAAATGGCAAACTTGGCAGGATTTAATTAAGGTCAAACTCAAATTAGAACGAATTTCTGCTTTAAAAAGTCATCGCCATTAAAAATTATTGCTTCTTTTCTCATTAATTATTACATCGATGTAATAATAGAACTATGGCAGTGAATATTGAATATACCGATGAATTTGGTCAATGGTGGTCGAACTTAACTGTAACCGAACAAAACGATATCGCTGTTGTAGTAATGCTTTTAGAGGAAAAAGGAGTTAGCTTGGGATTTCCCTATTCTTCAAAAATCAATGGTTCTCAGCATTCGGGGATGCGAGAGTTACGAATTCAATCTCTTGGAAACCCAATTAGAATCTTCTATATGTTTGACCCCAGACGTACCGCAATTTTACTAATTGGTGGTGATAAGACGGGAGATAACCGTTTCTACGAACGTTTCATTCCAATAGCAGACAAACTTTACAACATCTATCTTAGAGAAATTAAACGGGAGGGTTTAATTTGAGCGGACATCATCCTTTTTCTAAATTAACGGCTGAATTTACTTCCTCACGCCGAGAAGAAATAGCCAATAGAGCGTCAAAATTGAAAACAGAAATGGCTTTGAACGAATTGCGTCAAGCTTTCCAACTCTCTCAATCCGAATTAGCCTCAAAGCTCAACGTCAAACAACCAGCAATTTCTCGTCTCGAACAACGTACTGATATGTATGTTTCTCACCTACGTCAAATTATTGAGGCTATGGGAGGTCAATTAGATATAGTAGCTCATTTCCCTGATGGTGAAGTCAAGATTACTAACTTTGATTTTACTAGCTCTTCTTCAAGCAATTCTGCTTCTAATTAAAGATAGCTTTAAGCTCTTTTTTTGCCGATAAGCTAACGCCCTTTTATTTAGGTGAGTTCAAAAACTCATCTAATCAGAACATGGGATTTGCCATTTTCTACTGAGTGGAAAATGGCTTTTTTATTAGCAATGAAAATAGTAGAAAAAGTTATTTATCCAATTATTACCAAGACTGAATCAGTAGCAGGATTCTACTTTAATGATATCGCCTGTCAGGGCAATCATTACGGCATAGTTACTAATATTACTCCCGAAAGCGATCGACCAATTACTATTAATTGGGATGATAATGAACCATTTGCTTATACTAAGGATGAATTAAGGTTCTTAAAAATCAAAGTTGTCGAACAATTATTACCTCAGAAGACTATCGTATTTATGCCTTCTAGTACTACAGTTATTTTAGAAAATGGTAAGCAAATTAAATTTAATAGCCAACCAAAATTTTTAGTTATAAATAAAAGCGATCGCTCAATTTTAATTCAAGATATAAATACAAAAGAAACCTACCAATTTCAATTAGATTATTTCCCAGGTAAAGTATTTGCTCATCTAATCGAACCTACAACTGTAGCTCCTGTAGAAAATTTGCCATTCACTCAGCACGAACTCAAATATAAAGCTGAAATTTGGCTATTATTAGAATTCGATAGTCTCTTACTCAATAATTTAACACAAGAAATCGAGCAACAATTAAAACAAAGGTGG
>JBFRWK010000212.1:0-11711 GCA_051439545.1 Xenococcaceae cyanobacterium
TAATCCCAGTTAACCGAACCCCCAAGAGAGTTGATGACGATATAGCCATCAAGTTGCTCACTGTCTCCTGCTACCAGACCTAATGCTTTGAGATTGGCTCTGGTGGAGTGCATTTTAAAATTCTTATTTTTAAAATAGGTAGAGTACTAACTAAGAAATAACTTTCTTTCTTCTTGACGACGACTAACTAAACCAGGTAATCTTTTCCCGTTAGCGTGTACCCATCTACTAAATTCATTAGCTGCACCAGAATAATCTTTTCTGTTTAACTTCTTACGCAACGTACTTTTGCCAAAGGCAGCTATCCCAACATTGAACGTAAAGCTCGTTAAAGCGTCAAATTGGGCTTGTGTTAGGGGAACTTTAACCAAATTACTTATAGCATTCTCAAAACGTCTTAAATCGCTTTTTAATAGCTCCTCAGCTTCTACTTGATTGATACACATACCAGGTTTAACAGTAGCCGTATGACCGTATCCTATAGTCCAAACGTTACCAGGGCATAGATAGGCATTACTTCTAAATCCTTCCCAACGTTTAATTAGATTAATACCAGCTTGAGAAATGCTCATGGACGAGCGACCCCGCGTCGCCGTCAGGCGCAAGGGAACGCGCGAGGTTGTATCTTCTTTGGCTTTAATTTCTCCCAACCAACCAACATAGGGTAAATCACCTTTAGGTCTAGCTGGTAAATTTAGGATTTCTCTAGCTACATCATCTAACTTGTAATCCCAATCTGTTCGATCTGTACTAACTGTAGATTCTATTTTTCGTGCGATCGCATTAATCGTTCTTAATCTGTATTGGCGTAAAATATTCATTAGCTTCCTCTAGGATTACTAAATAAAGCATCGTTAGGAAGGTTAGGAGCAAAAATATTAATTGGTTCTAGTAAGCTAATTGGTTTGCAAAAAAAGGTTAGGCGATTTAAAGAGGTAGAGGTAGTAACCTGATACGTGTATCGTCGATCGATAACTAAAGGATTGATTTGAATGGTGGGATAGCTAGAAATTTGTAAGTCTATTCTTTCAATTACCCTATCTTGGTCTAAAACTCTAACAATACAGTCTGCGCCTAAAGTGCCTCCCCTATAATTGAGTACAGAAGTTTCTGTATCATCTATTGGAAAATCAGCGCGAAATATAACCGCCATTAAGTCGCAATTACAAAATTTGCTTAGATCGAATTCTTTGTAAAAATTTTGCTCCAAATTGGAAATAGTTAATGGAATTAATTCTTCAATGGGAGATGCACCAAGCTTAACGCCATCAATGTCATAAGTTCTAAAAGTAGAACCCGACGAGCTTCTACTGGTAGTTTTAGTTAGATTAATCATTTAGAAATTGTATCCTTGTAATATTTCATCTGTAGAGGGTGTTGTTTCTATTGGAGATGATATAGCTTTAGCTATATCATCTAATTGTTTTTTTAACGAATTAAGAGTGATATTTTTTTTAACTATAAAAGCTTCTAAAGTAAATGCTTCTGATGGTAAAAATAACAATGCCATTTCTAAATTAGTATCGACAAACTCATAATTGATAGCTTGAATGATTTCTGTATCGATTGAGTTTATCCACATTACTTGCTCTTCTATTCTTCCCAAAGGGATATTTCTGATCGAGCTATTGTCTAAATAGATTTGCAAAAAAACATCTATCTCTATTTCATCTGTCAACAAAGGAGCAGAAATAAAAAAAGCTATTGCATCTGTAAAACGGTCGGATAAGTTAGATGCATCTGGGTTGACTGTGTTATTGAAAACTTGTTGTATAACCATTTTTAATTATTTTTTCCCCGTGATAAGTCCCACAGTCAACATTTTCCACTGCTAATATTTCTTGTAAATGGGCTTTAAGATTAGGATTACCAGGAGCATAGGGAATATTGGCTTTAAATGCACTTTGACCGATATGAGCTTCTAAATACCTTAAACCTTGACTGCTTCCCGTAACTTTTTCGTTAAAGTCAATTACTCGCGCTAAAAACAAAGAAGTAATAGGAGTAATTTCTATTCCATTAGAATCGAGATAAGAACGTTGTCTTTTTATCCCAGTTTTCCCTAAATCAATGTCATACAAAAATTTATAAGTTCTATATCTTCTACTAGCCATCCTCTACACCTCTACGCAAACGATAGTGTTTAACTTTTTCCCCAATTAGCATAAAAGCTTTAATTTCGGGTTTTCCTTTTAAAGAAGTTACGAGTGTAGTTTCAAAAGGAAAAGGAATACTGATAGAAAAATAAGCATTATCACTTGCTATAACTTCCAGCGTTCTAGGGATTAATCCACTAACAGAACAAGGATGTTTAATTTCTTTTGTTTCTGCCCAAAGATAATCGGGCAGAAAGTCTAAAGGAGAAAACAAAGTAGAAATTGTATTTGTTTGCTTGGCTGATAGAGGAAAAAAAGGATATGAAATGTATAAATCAGTTAGATAAGCTTTCCAAGTTAACATTATGCTATTAACTGATGAACTCTAGAATAAGATTCACCTTTATACCCGATACAATAACAGCCAGGTAAGGCAGCTAAATTAGTTCCACAAGTTCTGATTTCGCTAGAAACGTTTGAAGATACGGGAACTTCAATGCTTTCAGTTTGTGGTGTTTCAGCATTGTCAGCAACATCTATTTGAGTTACAAACTTTAAAATAAAACGCCTATGTTTTCTAGGGTTTCTTCTACCATTACCACAGGATACAATGCTTTTTATTCCGCCAGTACAGCTATCCCATTCTGTTCCTAATTGTGTAGCGGGTTCTTCAGTTGTTTTATCTGTAATAGAACGAACAGGATGTAATCCCGACGAGCCTACCTCTGCGTTATATTGAATCGTACCTGAAATATAATTTTGTTTTTTGGCACTAGACGGGGCTTTATGAGATTTAGCGATATCCCCCTCGTTATAAGTCAAACCAAGTTGATCGCTTAAATGAGGAAAATATTCACCTTCGAGCTTAATACAGACTACATTATTATCGGCTGTACTATTGAGAATAGACTGAATAGTCGTAGCAGCAGTTATAACATTAGCTTTAAGAGGTACGGCAACACTCATTGTGTTTCCCGATTCACGAATAAAAATAAGTTTTCTTAAATCGCCTTGATTTCTATCAGAACAAGGAAGTGTTTCATTGTTAATAGTTCCACCAACTGCTGCTACAATGTTTCCTGCTTCTGCCAAGCTTAAATCTGGAGGCAAGACAAATCTAGTAGTTACGTTTAATTCAGTGCCAATATCTGAGACATAAGGATTACTTCCGACTACATATCGATAAGAGATTACAGTTTTAGGCATAGCTTAAATCTTGAAAAGTAAATCATTTTTAAGCTAGCTTGATTTGTATTTGAACTCGTAAAAAGGGAATGATCGACCCTTAAGGGTCGATCGTAAAAGTCTGAAACTAGACTAATTGATTATTAGCATCAAAAAATAATTGCTCTAGTCCTAAATATTCAAGTAACTGCTCTTTACAATGCAGGTTGGCACATACCCACCAACGTCCATATAATCGTTGAGCTAAAAGGTATTTTTTTTTAATTAAAGTTCGACCAATTTTTTTAGAAATGAAATTCTTCTGACACCATTCGGTAAGCGAAATATAATTGACTTTATCTAGTTCTGGAAAACTAGAAATAGGTCTACATCCTCTAATAGTACAAATATCAAAAGCGTTACCCGATCTATAAATAGAGCGCATATATTATTCGTTGATAATTATTGGTTTATATTTAGTCAAACAAACTGCATTGCCGTTACCATCGGTATCAGTAATAAATGCTCGATAAGGTCTAGTAGTTTGAACGGTAATATTTGTTTTAGGGGTTTTATGTAAACTAATAATTCTATTTTTTTCGGTTGCTGTCGTCAGTCCGAGTACAGCATCAAACCAATTATTAGCAGCGTTTTCACTTTCAAACCATCCCGATACAGTTGTTTTGTAACCTTCTAAATTCATCTGAGCGTAAAGATTGCCTCTTTGCCAGCGTAAAGAATCAAAATGTTCTTCCCATACATATTCAGCTAATGGCGCGGGAATTTGTACAACCCAAAGACCAGCACCTCTTTGACGGTCGGGATAATTATCCAGGGTTACTAAATGCAGTACTAAAAGTTTATCTTTAACTCTATGTATATCTTTTTCTGAAGCCGTGATTACTACTGTATCTAAATTAGCTTCTTTGGGTACATATTTACAGCTAATGGGTGCAGTATCTTCTCTAAACTGATGCAGTAAAACATTGCTAGTAAAGTTAACCGCAAAAAACGCGGGAATACTGGGAATCTTAAAAGCTAAACTTTCTACGCTGCTTAATAATGGTTCTGCAAATTCCGATAGTACGAGATTATTATTGATAAATTCTCTAAAGCGATCGCCGAAATCTTTTTCGATATGTGCTTTTACTTCTAAGGGCAAAGCTTCCCATTCTTCTACTGTATAATCATCTCTGGTGATACCTTCGTAGCAGTCAGCAGGGTTTATAGTTTCAATTGACAATAAAGGATCGATAGCACGTGCTAAATCTTGATGCAAGTTAGTTATTTTCTTATCTAAAGCTACAAAAGCTTGATTTACGCCTGTAAAACCATTACCGATATAGTTCGTATCTATAAATCCTTCTTCGCCTTCTGCTATAGGTTTATAGAGTGAATAGTCTATTTGTTTATTGCCATTTTCATCAAGTAAACTAACGTCTGTTTTTCCTATTTGATAATTTCCTTTGACTTCTGTGTTTACAGCTTCAAAAATTAGCTGCAAAATTGCTCTAATATCGTCCATACTATCTAAAGTAATAATTGTTTCTGCCGATTTACCGTTAACTGTTACTCTTAAAGTAATTTCTGCTGTTTCTGCGTTGTAACTGCCTTCAAGTCCTACACTTATTTCTGGAGGCTCAATTGTACTACCACCGCCACCGCCAGAATAAGGTAAATTTAATGTTCTTGTTACGGATTGGCGACCTAAACTAACTGTAAACTCATAATCGTTGCTATTAGATAAATCTAAAATATTAAAGTCTAAAATAGAATCTTCAGTTTCAGTTTGAAAGTTTTCTAAAGTTAAAGTTGTTGATGAGCGTCTATTTCCTAAACTTACTTCTAAACTTGTTTGAGTTGAATTAATTTTAGTAGCTGCGATTGCGAGTTGGTCAAAAAAGAATGTTTCCTCAACTGGGTTTCCATCTACTTGTAATTTAATAACGTAAGTGCCATCATTTTGCTCGAAAACATCTAGTAGTAGTTCGGGTTTATAGGGATGAGCTTCTGGGATTTCTTCTTGCTTATGAGCGTTAAAATCCCATTCAAGAACATAGGGAACGGATTGAGATTCTATTCTCCCAGTACTTAACAAAGTACTATCATTAGTACGAACTAACCAGATATCCATCCCTATCCCGCCTGATGTATGGTCATATCTAGTTTGTCCTGTTATTGCTACATCAAATTCATGAGCATTAACTACGGTAAATTGAGTATGGGCAATAAATTCTTGATACAAGGTAGATAATTGAAGTTCTAATTGTTCTATTCTGGCTTCTAACTCACGGCATTTATCTGCCGTACATAAATCGGGACAATTTAAACTCATGACAATTGTTCTTTAGGGATTTCTGCTACAGCTATACCATTATTGTCATAGCAGCAAATATGGTCGCCACAATCAACCTTACAAGTACCTGGAGGACATTCAATTTCGCAACCACAAGTGACGTAATACTCTATTGGTTCATTACTGTCTTCATTATCAATTTGATATTTTAATTCTGTTTCCCAGGGAAATGCAGGTTCGACAAAACCCGTTGGTGCAATGAAAGGAATTATTAAATCTGAAACATTATTTGTTACGTAAATATTTAAGCTATTTTCAGGAATAGGACTAAAAGGTTCGAGAATATTTCGAGTTAAATTTAAAATACCAATGCCAGAAAAGTTATAAGCAAAATCTACCACTTCTAATCTTTCTAACCATGGTTTTTTTTCTATTTTATAAGCACGCCATTTATCGAATTGAATAACAGTTTGAGGATTGAGGATATCTAGATATTGGACTCGCCTAAGATTGTCTACAGTATGAGTTTTACCAGGTATACCTTGATAGTTGTGAAAAGTTAAATAGAAATATCGATCGTGATTAGTGTCTACTTGACGAGTTATTCTCCTTTTGCCTGGTTTTCCTGTATGATAATCGCTAACAACGCGAGTATATTCACAATTTACTAGATTGTAGAAATTACTATACGAATAGGTATTCCAGCGATTTTGACTGTCATAATAACCGCCTGGTTGTGAAACATAAGTACCTATATAAAATCCTTCGCTGTAACCTTGCCATAAAATAGACTCATCATTCCATATTTGCTCACTCTTTTCATTTGCTCCTGCATAAACTTGTTCTACAAGTTCTATAGTTCCTATTTTTCCAGTTCCAAATGCATATAACTGTTGCTCTGGTGATGTTTCTGCAAAACTCATATCTACAAGAGTTCTGTAAGAATATGGAGCGTCAAGCAAATTTGATTTATAATTCTGAATTTTTTGACGTTCTAATACTTCATAAAACCTATTGACCTCATATTGAGAATCAGCCACAAAACATTTTGTAGCATTATCCTTTATAGAAAAATGACTAGCTATAACTGTAATTACTTCATAAGGGCTAACTTCGCGATTATAAATATCCCATGGGGCATTCCAGGCATATCTAACATGAGTACCTCTTACTACTTCTTCTTTTCCTTGTTTGACCCAAACAATAGCGCAATCATATTCTATACAATGATCTCTCCCCATTAGCTACCTCCTGCACCATCTTGAGTTGCGTTTGTATCTAAAGTTCCAGGGACTAGATCGCCACTAAAAACTTCACTGCCAAATGGATCGTTAGCATAGCCGTTGACTACTAATTGAAACTGAAATTGAGCTACATTGTTTCTAATTGCGGATCGCTTTCCTTGACTGATAATATATAAACTTCTTTCATCATCGTTGTTATTTTCAGGCTGTAAAATTCTCAGTCTGCTAATTATTGCCCATAAAATGCGCCCAACATTATCATCAATGTTCGTATTGTCGATTGTATAAGCTTCAATTACTGGATCGATTGTTCCCCAATTTAAACCTTCTAAATTAATTGTGAGAGTACCTGCTGTTCCGTCGAATACTGCACCAGATCCAAATACTTCAGTCAAAGTTAAATTTGGCATATTTTATAATTTCTTGATTTTCTTGTCTAGTATATAGCTATATTTTTACCTTTATTAATAGAATGAATAAATTTAAACTCAATCCTACCGATATTTTCTGGATGGGATTATCTGTATCTACGGTAATTTTATCCACTGGTGTAACCTGGAGTTTAATTAGGGGAAGTTCTTTTGATGTAGAGGCATTAAACACCAAGTTTAAGCTTTCTGGTATTACTAGCAGAAATAGAGAGTTAACTAGGGAATTAAAACAGGTATCTGAAGAATTAAGACGCGCTCCTTTGCCAAGGGAAAGACAAGAAGAATTAAATCAAATAGAGCAAAAGCTAGAACAGACTGAAAAAGAGATACAAGTTATAGAAGATAGTATAAGCAACGAAGGTATAAAAAATGATGGTGAAAAAGTCCCACCAGTTGAGATTGAAACGAACGATGGTTCTTAACGCCATACTTCAAATATTAGATTCTAAATACTCTAATGAGTTTGGATCTGATGATTTTACCCTAGATTATATGTATAGAAAGCTTAATGATTTTCCAACGCGTTCGCCTGAAAAAGAGCCTTATTATGATATTTCTGTTGACAATTTTGAAGAAAGTTAAGTTATATTAGTTCTGCGAACTTTTCTAGTCTAATTTCTACTCTCACAAGCTCCTTTAATATTTTATTGATGACTAAACGGGCAAGTTTCACCCCTTGTCCGTTTATCTATTTTAAAAATCCGTAATACGGAAAATTAAAATACGGGTAGGCACGCTTGTTTTTTAGCTCTAGTTAGTGCCGTATACAACATTTTCTGTAAGTCTGGACATCCCTTCATATCTAAAGTATCGACAAAAGCATAATCTATACTGCTACCCTGGCTTTTATGGGTAGTAATGGCATAAGCATAGGGTACGGTATCGAAGCTTTTAAGAGCGTTGTAGTAAGCTTTCCATTGGCGTTTTTGTTTGAGTTGCTGTAAATACTCTTTTTGTTCTCGCTTACCATTATCCGTAAGTATTTTTAAGTCTATTCTTACGCCATCATCTGTTAAGACTGGCACTTGGTAATGTTGCCAACCGTAAGTTATATCGTAAGTAATTTTGCTTTCTGCTAAAACTTGGCATTCTTCAGAAGATGCGATCAGCGAAGCTGGCAGGCTACGCCTGATCGCTACTTTCCATTCTTCTTGTTTTTTCCCTTTAGAGTCAACTATTGTAATGGATCTAAAAACTGGTACTTTAGCAATTAAGCGATCGCCTATTTGATACATAGGTGCATTTTCCCCATACATAGCTCTACGTACATAAGCATTTAACTTATCTGCGGTTTTATTGCGCCAAACTAAAAACCTGACATGGTTAGAGTTAACTTTAAATTCATTACTTTTAAATAGTTCTACGGCACATTCTAACCATTCATAGCGATCTAGAGTTTCAATACTTCGATCGCTCGTAGTAGTGAAAGGATACATTACTTTATTAAATATCGGGTTATTTCTAATTTCTTCTGCAACTTTGGCAAGTTCCCCATCATATCTAACTACTTGAGATAAGTTAGCGTATCTGGTAATACTGGGATGGTTGGCTACTATTGGCTCTTTTTCCCCTACTGGTGGTAATTGTGCAGCGTCACCGACAAAAATAATTTTAGTTTTGATATAGCTTACTTCTGAGACAATACTATAAAAGTTATCCTCATTTACCATAGAAAATTCATCAATGATAATTACGTCATAAATTGGCGCATTCTCATCATCCTTTTTCTTACTTATAAATTCTTCTTTTCCCGTTTTTTCATTGAGTACCGCTTGTTGACCTAGTAATTTAGCAACGGTAGTTACATCGAGCGATAATCCCGCATCACTTGCCATATTCTTTAAGTTCTTAGCTGCTTTATTGGTAGGGCTGGCAACTAAAAATGAATAATTATAATCTTTTAGCCATCTTATTAGCTGAGTGATAATGAAGCTTTTCCCAGTTCCCGCATAACCAGTTAATCTGAAATATTTCCCATCGGGATAACTGCAAAATTCTTTTAGCTTTACAATAGCGGTTGCTTGGTCTTCGGTTAATTTGAAAGTAGTAGTAGTCATTGTTGTAAATAGGCTCTTGTGTATGCTCTCCCTTAAAAAAGAGAGAACACATTCCCCCCCAGCCCGCTTACAAGAAAAAGAAATTGCGGGATAGTCGTATACTGTCAAGTACTTGCCTCGCTAGAGGTCGGAACGGAGTGGAGATACTTGACGGTAGTAGACACCGCAATAGACTAGCCGAAAAAGCGGGTGAGTTACTTCCCTATTCTTCTTGTACTTTTATCTATTCTTGGGTAAAGGATTATCTAATCTCTAGAGTTAAAGAAAAGTATTTGTAAAATTTGTAAAGTTTACCCTTAAAAATAGCAAGGCATAGTCAGGCATTTAATAATATTGAGGGATGTGTAGTTTAGTTTGCTTTATGGTCAAACCGCAAATTACTGTCCGACTTTCTCCATCCCTTCTGATGGAACTTGACAAGTACGTCCAAAACTCTGGCACTTCCAAAACCGATGTAGTGGTTAGTGCTATTGCGACTTACATTGGTTGTAATGAGAATGTACGGATAAACCAAAGGGTAGCTGAATTAGAGCTACAAATGAAAGAATTAAAGACTTTGGTTAAATCTAGCTCAGGTGTGAGGGAGTTTGAAGGGTGAAAATTGAAATCCAGGGACAAGATGCTGTCAAAGCGACAGAAGCACTCTTGGCAATTGAAGGACTCGAAGGAAGCTATGAAACAATATCAGAAGTAGAACGGGGAGAGCCTCTCACAACTATTGCTACCGTTGTCGCGATTACGGCAGGAACGCTAACTATTGCGGAGAAACTTTACCAGTTGAAAAAGAAATACTTTCAAGACTCTACTGGTTCAAGAATCGAAAAGGTTTTAATTGTCGCTCCTAATGGTAATCGGTTACTACTCAAGGACGCAACGCTCAAACAGATTCAGGAGATTCTAGAGGATTAGTACCGTGACCATGAAAATCCTCCACATTAGTCTCACTGAACAGGGCAATGATTATGCTTCCTTGCGCTACTTTTGGGACAATCCTACTGATTACAAAGAACACAGATTACCTCTGGCTGAAATCGAAGGATTAAGTTATAGAGTAGATACAGATTATTACACCAGTCTTCCCGTGGCTTATGCCAACACTGGAAAAGCACTCTACAACTGGTTAGACAAAAGCGACCGCGTCTTAGCTAACGCCCTACAAGAGCCACATCCTGAAGGTTTGATTATAGCGATCGCTACAGATAAGGGACTAGCTCATCTACCTTGGGAACTGTTACACGATGGTGAGTGCTTTTTGGTAGAGAAAAGACCCCCTATTATTCCGATACGGTGGCTGTCCAAACGGCAAAAACCGATTGAAATAGCTAATACTCCTCAAAATCGTCCCCTCAATGTGCTGTTTATGGCTACCTCTCCGCTAGGAGTTGAACCAGTATTAGATTATGAAGCAGAGGAAGGGCAAATATTAGAAGCAACTAAGCGTACCCCTGTAAATTTGAGAGTAGAAGAAAGTGGTTGGTTAGAAGAATTGGGCTATGTAGTTGGGGAATATGAACCAAGTTATTTTGATGTCTTTCATTTAACAGGTCATGCGACTTATCAAGATAAAAAACCCTGTTTTCTCACTGAAGATGAATATGGAACTCGTGTTTACTCTCATGCAGAAGATATAGTGGACACTTTTGATTTCTCTTTACCACCTTTTATTTTTCTCTCTGGTTGTCGTACAGGTTATTGGTATGATGATGCAGTCCCATCAATGGCAGAAGAATTATTAAACATGGGAGCAACGGCGGTACTAGGTTGGGGGGAGAAAGTGAAAGATACTGATGCTACGGCTGCATCAAGTCAATTGTATGGAAAATTATCTCAGGGAAAAACCATCGCACAAGCATTATCTTCTACCTATCAAGCCTTGATTGGGCAACAAGCAAGGGATTGGCATAAATTAAGACTTTATGTGGCAACAAGTTTACCCCAGGCACTTGTCACAAGGGGACGAAAACAACTACCAAGACCACAAACCACCCTAGAATTCAGAGATGATGAAAATCGTTTAAGGGTTGCTAGGAGAGAAGAATTTGTGGGTCGTCGTCGGCAATTACAGAACTGTTTGCGAACACTGAAAACTGATGATGAGAAACTAGGAGTATTAATTCACGGAATGGGAGGATTGGGGAAAAGTAGCATTGCCTCTCGACTCTGGGATAGATTACCTGAATTTGAAAAGATTCTCTGGTGGCGACAAATTGATGAATCCTATTTGATTCAGAAATTCAAGGATAGACTGCTATTGATGAAACTTGAGTACTGGCAACTAATTTCACCTCTGGAAAATAGCCCTGACTTTTCACGGGATCTTTTTTCGATGACGCGATCGCCAGTTTCGCCCATCCCCCAAGCCTAATTCTCTCGTTATCCATTGTCATTAGGTAAAAATTATTGAGAATTAGGCTTGGGCTGAA
>JBFRWK010000213.1:0-22106 GCA_051439545.1 Xenococcaceae cyanobacterium
CGGGACTTTGACAAAAAACTAGGGGCAAAAAGGGGTGAAAGCCTGATATATCAATCGTTTAACCTCAAAATAGCTAAATTCTTAATATATCTGGGTTTCAGGCGATTTAACCTCGACGAGTTTAAATCGCCGTCTGGTGAGGCTTACACCCCTTTTTGGTAGGTAAAAACTGTCAAAGTCCCGTTAAGTTTGATGCCTCTTTTGCTACTCTTTATGAATTTTTTGTTCCTTTCTTTTTCATTCATATCGGCTTGAAGCTAGAAATTGAATCTTTTGCTAATACCCTGAATTTAGTGATTATTCTGTTGATTGTGGCGGTTTTGGGTAAGGTAGTGGGTACGGGATTACCTGCTATTCTAACCACAGGTAGAACGAGTGCTTTGTTACTGAGTCTCAGTATGATTCCTCGCGCCGAAATTGCCATGGTAATTATGGCAAGAGGACAACAATTAGGGGATTGGGCAGTTTCCCCAGAAATTTTTACCAGTATGGTTATAGTCTCGACAATAACTTGTATTATTTCACCCTTATTGTTACGCCCATTATTGGGAAAATGGCATCGACTAGAAGTAGCAAAATACAAATAGATGTTTGGTTGTTCTGGCGATCGGCAATGGGAACTTTTTGATTTTTTTAGTCTAAACCAGAGTTTTAAAATCCATTTACTTATTGAGTTGACTATATATTCAATCCATTTAGTCTAAACTCCAGTAAATAGTAGACTCTGTAATTGTTCAATGAAATTGCAAGTTTACAGCTCTGGAGTCATGAACTACCCCACCTCATAGGAGGATGGGGTTTCTAGCTTCTCTGGGTACTGCATTACCTTGGTCTTTCGTCCTCGGTCTTGTCTTACGCTCCCTCCACTAGCAGAGACGGCTGCACCATCCGCCTGTAATATTCTGATTCCTTCTGCCCTAATATTTTTACTAGCTGCTTCATCTCTGTCATGATTGGCTTTGCACTTATCGTTGATACAAATCCATTCTCTAACTGACAAATCCATTTTGGGTTGTTGAGTCAGGCAATCAGGGCAAATATGGGAACTGGGGAAAAACCTATCGATTTCTACAAGCTTTTTATCTTCTCTACGAAGTTTATAACTTAGAAAATTGACAAACATTCCCCATCCACAATCAGAAATTGCTTTAGCTAATTTTGGCGAGCGCACTAATCCCTTTACATTGAGGTTTTCTACCACAATGACTTTGCTTATCTGTGTCAGTTTTCTACTTAATTTGTGTAAAAAATCCTGACGGGAATTGCTTATACGTGCGTGAACTTTAGCTACTATTTTTTTAGCTTTATGTCTCGAATTGCTACCTATTTTTTTCCGAGACAGTTTCTTTTGTTTACGAGCTAAGTTTTTCTCATGTTTTTTAATGTACCTGGGATTGGCGTATTTGCTTGTTTTGCTTCCATCGTTGACTATAGCAAAATCCTTGACCCCAAGGTCAATCCCTAAAATTTTATTGCCATTTCCAGATATAAAACAAGCTTCAACTTCGTAAATAATCGACGCAAAATATCTATCCGAACTATCCTTAGTCACAGTCACAGTTTTGATTTTGCCATAATAGCGACGGTCAAATACTGCTTTGACTAATCTGATTTTTGGAAGATAAATATAGTCTCCTTCAATCCTTACTGATTGAGGAAAGCCAACAGATTGTTTCCTATGTTTAGATTTGAACCTAGGAAACTTAGCTCTTTTCTCAAAGAAGTTAATGAATGCGCGAGACAGATTAAGGGATGTCTGCTGTAATGACTGAGAATAAACCTCGGTTTTAAGCCATTCATATTCTTTTTTTAGATTAGGCAACAAAGCATTCAAGGCACTGCGAGACAAGCCTTTGCCTGTTTCTTTGTAAGTTTCAATGCTTTTATTTAGCGCAAAATTCCACCACCAGCGACAACAGCCCATAGCACCAGCTAATTGCTGCTTTTGTTGGTCGGTTGGATAGATTCGTATTTTCTGCGCTTGTCTAATCATGTCTATCATTATTAGATAAAATGATAGAAGCGCAGAAAATGTTTTTGTTGTTGGTTGCGATTCATGAGGGGCTGTCGCCTGAATTTATTTCAGGCGTTTATAAGCCCCGTCCCGCAACTTAAGAAGATGGGGAATTCTCGCAACATTCAGTTAAAACTCCAGAATGCCATATTTTGCAACTATTATTCAAAATGCAAAGAAGAATTTAGTCGATCGGCTAATATTCTAACGTTGGGTTCTATCAATAACTCGTCGGAGTTACCTGGAATAATACCTACTTCTACTTCTCCTTGAATTAATTTACCCCAGCCTCCTTTAGGATATAACCAACAAGTACGAGATCCCTCATAGGAAAAATATAGTGCAACTCTTCCGCGATATGATTCTGGTTTATAGTACTTCTGAGCAAGAAGGATACTGTTAGTATAGCTAGCTTGATTATTCTCCTTTACTCGATCGTTCTCAGGAACACTAACTTCCGAATCGGCAGGAGAACTAGCTAATGGTTTAACTTGTGGTTTAAATTTAGAAAAGATGTTATTGACTAAATGTTGTGCTTTTTGCCAAAGATAAACTTTTTGCTCTTGAAAATTCCGTTTTGATAGTTTACGCCAATAAGCTACAAAAGGTCTAATTTTTCTCAGATAAGAATCATAAAGGAAATTAAAGCCAGATCTTTCTACTAAAAACAGCAAAGCAATTTCTCGTCCTTTGGCTCGAAGTTGTTGTGCAATTTCTAAAGCTACTGTTCCACCAAAACAATAACCAAATAATATATAAGGGCCTTCAGGTTGTATGGTTAAAATCTCATCAACATAGAGAGCAGCTATAGCTTTGACATATATACTGTGGGATTGGATATTCGTATGAACTGGTAGGCTATAAACTGGTCGATCTGAAGGCAGATGATGATGCATATCTCCCATACCGCCTATTGCTAAAATTGGGGTTTTCTTCTGGGGATTGCCAGCTTGGGTTTGTAGTACTAATGACTTCGTACCTAGTCGTGGTGATTTCCAATGAGCATGGGTGGTTAGTAATGCTCTGTAGTCTTCAATCGGCAGTTTGGGAAGAGAAGATACGTCACTTTTACCAGATTCTCGTGCGGGAAGTTGACGAGCATCTAATTGAACTGATTCTGTGGAAGTACTGACTTGATTTTGGCGCAAAATCTTGGCAATTTGGGCGACAGTGGTTAACTGAAAAAGAGCAGCGATGGGTAGTTTTTGATTGAGAGTTTTCTCTATCTCAGAAACCAATCTTACTGTAAGCAGAGAATGTCCTCCTATTTCAAAAAAGTTGTCATGGATGCCAATAGGTTGAATACCCAGAATTTTTTCCCAAATTTGAACGAGTTGACGTTCCAATTCGTCTCTGGGGGCAACAAAATTAGCTTCCTGTGAATCTCGGACTAAATTAGGAACGGGTAATGAGTTAAGGTCGATTTTGCCATTAGAAGTCAGAGGAAAAGCCTCTAAACTCACAAAAGCAGAAGGAATCATATATTCGGGAAGCTTCGGCTGTAAGAAGCTGCGTAACTCTTTGTGGTCAATAGCTCGATCTGAACGCGGAATTACGTACGCGACTAAACGTTGGTCATTGGGAGTATCTTTTCTGACAACAACCACAGTATCTCTGATTGAAGAATGTTGAGTCAACACGGCTTCAATTTCACCTAATTCAATCCGAAAACCTCTAATTTTGACTTGATGGTCGATCCGTCCCAGAAACTCGATATTTCCATCGGGTAGATAACGGGCTAAATCTCCTGTTTTATAAAGTTTGCCTTCTCCAAAAGGATTATCGATAAATCTAGCTAAAGTTAATTGAGGACGATCGAGATAACCTCTAGCTACTCCTTCTCCTGCAATATGTAACTCTCCTGGTACTCCAATCGGTACGGGATTTAAGTATCGATCGAGAATATAGATGTCTAAGTCAGCTAGAGGACGACCGATTAAACTCTGTTCTGAATCTGTTAGTTGTTCTGAGATTGCTTGATAGGTGGCGTGAACTGTTATTTCCGTAATTCCATACATATTCACCAGTTGACAATTGCTGTTTTTTTGATGAGCGTACCAAGGCTTGAGAGTGGAAAAATTGAGTTTTTCTCCCCCAAAGATAATGAAACGCAAATCAAGAGGGTATTGCTCTTTTTGTCGATCGAAACAGCTAATTAACTGAGTAAAAGCTGATGGAGTTTGATTGAGTACAGTTATTTTCTGTTCTGATAGCAAGCGATAAAATTGTTCTGGGGAACGGCTAACTAGATAAGGAACAATTACTAAAGTGCCTCCATAGATTAAAGCTCCCCAGATTTCCCAAACCGCGAAATCAAAGGCAAAGGAATGAAACAATGTCCATTTATCTGTTGCAGAGAATTGATAGAGCGATCGGGTAGCAGCAAAAAGACTAGCTACGTTGTGATGGGTAATTTCTACTCCTTTAGGTTTTCCTGTAGAGCCTGAGGTATAAATGATGTAAATCAGATTATGGGGTTCAATCTCGCTATTAGGATTGGTTATTGCTTCTGCGTTGAAGAGGCCTTCTTGGTCTAAACAGAGAAGATGTGGTATTTCTGCTGCTAGTCGATCTGATAGTGATTGTTGTGTAAGTAAAATATCGATATTAGCATCTTCAAGAATAAATTGGAGTCTTTCTGGTGGGGAATTAGGATCGAGAGGAACATAAGCACCTCCTGCTTTGAGAATACCTAATAAACCAATCATCATTTCTAAAGAACGTTCGAGACAAATCCCTACTTTGGTTTCTGGTTTAACTCCTAATTTCTGTAAATAATGGGCTAGTTGGTTAGCTTTTTCATTTAACTGTTGATAGGTTAGTTGCCGATCTTCAAAAACGACAGCTACGGCATCTGGATTGTTCTCTACTTGTGCTTCAAATAGTTGATGCAGACATTTATGTTCTCCATAGTCTGTCTCTGTTTGATGCCACTCTGTTAGTAACTGATGTTTTTCTGGTGCTGTTAACAAAGGTAGTTGAGCAATTTTAGCTTCAGGCTCAGAGACGATGGCGGTAAGCAACATCTGCCAATGACCGAGCATCCGACTAATGGTGGCAGCATCAAATAAATCAGTTTTGTATTCGAGAGTTCCTTGCAATCCTCCTTTAGTTTCGGTTACAGATAAAGTCAGATCGAACTTCGCCGTAACCTTTTCTATCTCTATCTGTTCCATCTTCAAACCTGGCATTTCTAAGCCTCGATCGGGATTATTCTGCAAGACAAACATCACTTGGAACAGTGGATGATAACTGGAGTGACGTTTTGGTTGTAATTCTTCTACTAGTTTCTCGAAGGGTACATCTTGGCAAGCGTAAGCATCGAGTGCTACTTGTTTGACTCGATCGACTAACTGAGTGAAAGTAGGATTGTCTTTTAAATCAATACGGAGAGCTAAAGTATTGACGAAAAAGCCGATTAAAGACTCAATTTCTTTATGGTTGCGATTAGCAATTGGTGAGCCGATGACAATATCTTCTTGTTGACTGTAACGGTGCATGAGAACGGCAAAGGATGCCAACAAAGTCATAAACAGAGTTGCTCCCAACTTTTGTGAGAGATTATTTAATTTGTCGGTCAACTCCAAAGAAAGTTGGCAAGATTGACTACTACCAGCGAAAGTTTGCACGGTGGGACGAGGGCGATCGCTCGGCAATTCGATCGTTGGGGGAATTCCTGCTAGCTGCTTTCGCCAATATTCTAGTTGCGGTGCGAGCATTTCAGGAGTGAAATGTTGGCGTTGCCAGAGGGCAAAATCTGCATATTGAATTGGTAATGGTGCTAACTGTGCTTGGTTTCCTGCGATCGATTTTTGGTAGTAAGCTGATAGTTCTTCCAGAAAAATACCCATTGACCAACCATCAGAAATAATGTGATGCATGGTTATGAATAGCACCTGGGATGTTTCACTTAACTGTATTAGGCTAACTCGCAACAGGGGAACTTCTTGAAGAACAAAAGGTTTTTCGACTTCTTGTCGAGCTAGTTTTTTGACTGCTGATAATTGTTCTGTCTCCGAGCGTCGAGTCAAGTCGATCGCAGAGATGGAGATTTTTAGTTGGGATAAAACTACTTGATAAGTAGCCTCATCAGTACTTGTAAAACGGGTACGTAATATCTCATGACGTTCTATAACTTTAGTTAGAGCTTTTTCTAAAGAGGTAACATCGAGATTTCCCAAGAGTTTGAAAGCAAGGGAGATATTATAGGTGCTTCCTCCTCCTTCAAGTCGATCGAGAAACCACATTCTTGACTGGGCGAAGGATAGAGGTAAGTTTTTTCCTCGTTCCATCGCAGTGAAGGAGGATGGTAAATTACTATGATTCTGGGGATTTCGATCGATTACTTCGGTTAACTGGGCTATACTAGAAGCCTCTAACAGGTATCTGAGGGGTAATTCTACTCCGAAGACTTCTCTAATCCGAGAGACAATCTGAGTTGCTAGTAAAGAATGTCCTCCTAATTCAAAGAAATTATCATAAATGCCGACTCTTTCTACTCCTAAAACTTCACTCCAAATATTAGCCAGAGTCTTTTCTGTCGCAGTACGGGGTGCAACATAATCTTGACTTAAATTAGAGCAATCTGGTGCGGGTAAAGCTTTTTTATCTACCTTGCCATTGGGAGTAAGGGGTAGAGATTCCAGTAGGACAATAGCAGAAGGCAGCATATATTCAGGCAATTTTCCTTGAAGGAACTGCCGTAGTCTGGTGCTAGAAACATGGGAGTTGGCTTTAGCAACAACATAAGCAACAATCTTTTTATCCCCCGATCGATCTTCCCTAACTATCGCAACTGTTTGCAAAACGTCGGGATGCTTGGTTACGGTTGCTTCAATTTCTTCTAGTTCAATCCGAAAACCTCTGATCTTGACCTGATGATCCTTTCTGCCAAGATATTCAATCTCCCCATTAGGCAACCATTTAGCTAAATCCCCAGTTCTGTATAAACGAGAATCTGCTTCGGGGGTGAAAGGATTAACAATAAATCTTTCTGCTGTTAGTTCAAGACGATGGAGATAACCTCTAGCTAAACCAATACCACCAATATAAATTTCTCCAGGTATACCGAAGGGAACTGGTTGCAGATGGCGATCGAGGATATATATTTGCGTATTAGCAATGGGACGACCGATCGACGGTTTTTGGTTACCATCCTTACACTCGGCGATAGTAGCACAAACAGTAGTTTCTGTAGGGCCATAAGCATTAAAAAACCTTCTGCCTTGCGACCATTTAGCTACTAATTCGGCGGGACAAGCCTCTCCAGCCACAATAATTGTCTCTAAACTAGGTATGGATTCTTCTGGCAAAATGGCTAAAGCTGAGGGTGCTATGGTTATATGGGTAATACCTTGTTCTCGGCATAATCTAATTAAAGGTAAACCTGGTACTAGAGATTCTTTTTCGGCTAGACAAAGTCTTGCGCCACAACATAAAGCCATGGCTATTTCCGAGATAGAAGCATCGAAGCTAAAGGAAGCAAATTGTAAAATACGACTTTCTGCTTTAACTCCAAATACTCTAGCTTGATCTAAAGCTAAATTGGGTAATCCTTGGTGAGTTGCTAAGACTCCTTTGGGTTGTCCAGTAGAACCAGAAGTATAAATTACATAAGCTAAGTTAGATGTGGTAACATCGCTAACTGGATTTTCTCGCTCGTTTTGAGCGATGATATCCCAATCTCTATCCAAACAAGTAATTGCTGCTGAATTTTCTGGCAGTTGCTCTAAAAGCTTTTCTTGAGTGAGGAGTATGGATAATTGTGAGTCATCTAGCATATAAGTTAGACGCTCTTGGGGGTAGTTGGGGTCTAGGGGAACATAAGCTCCACCTGCTTTAAGAATACCTAATAAACCGATTACCATTTCTAGGGAAGGTTTTACACAAATCCCTACTAGTGTTTCTGGTTTGACTCCTAGCTTTTGTAAATAATGAGCGAGTTGATTGGCACGGTGGTTTAATTGTTGATAAGTTAGTTGTCGATCTTCGTATACTACTGCTATGGCTTCTGGGTTGTTAGCTACTTGTTCCTCAAACAACTGATGGAAGCATTTATCTTGGGGATAGTCTATTTGGGTGTTGTTCCACTCTACTAATAATTGATGTTTCGCTTCTGGGGATAATAAGGGAAGTTGGGCAACAGGACAATGGCGATCGCTGACAATTCCTTCTATCAAAGTTGTCAATTCACCTAACATCTTGGTAATGATTTCTGGGGTGAAAACTTCAGTGTCATACAACCAAAAACATTTTTGTGGTCGATCGCTAATTACTAGGGTCAGATAACTATTTCTCGATAAGAATTGATACTGGTGAGGATTTAAATTATCTTGCCAGGCTACTTTGACTGAGAAAAATGGTTCTTTAGTCTCCGATCCTTCTAATTGCAGATATTTAGCAAATATATCCCTGCTATAGGTTTGGTTTTGCTTAGTTAACTCTAGTTGTTTTTGGATAAGAGCGTAAACTGTGGTGAAATTTTCTTCGTCTTCTATTGTCAGAGAAAAAGGAAGATCCCAAGCAAACCAAGTTTCTAAATCTTGTCGCTCGGATTGCCGTGATAATTGATTTAGTCCTAGGGTAATTTTCCGACTACTACTTAAACGAGCTAAATAAATAGAGAAAGCTGCTAAAACGAAATCTCCTACTTGCCAGTTAGAATTGCTCTGGTCTAAAAAACTGATTACTTTTTGGTCGATCGGTATTTTAACTCGTGCATATTTTGCTTGAGATGATGGAGATAACTTTCTTTTAAAATAAGGAATGATTAGAGGTTGCTGATGAGTGAGTTGTTTTAACCAAAAGCTTTCGACTTTAGTTGGCTCATTATCTACTTTTTCTATTTGTAAGGAAGATTGAAGCGATAAAGATGAGGAATTATCAATATTCATATCGTCTATTTTTAGAGGTAATTTCGTTTGGCTGAGGAAGTTATATAACTAGGTCGAATATTTTTTTAAACCAATTTTTTTTCTGATTGATAAGAAAAAAATAAATTCGTATTGTTGACAAAATAGGAAAAATTACTGCAAAAATTTGATGATTTTTTTCACAATAGTGTTTTTGCTAAAAGAAATATTTTTTTCTTCTAACAATATTGCCAAGTTATTATGTATAAGTTTTGAAATAATAGGATCGAGAAAATAAATAATTTAATTTGATTAACTTAAAAGATAACACTGAACTTCCCCCAGAAAAATCTGTTAACCAAAAATTTATTAAAATCCAAAGAAGCTATCTAAAAATTTAAAAGAATATCAACAATATCTAAAATATTTAATAAATAAATTAATCGATCCTTTAATATTTACTAAGAAGATACAAATATGATATTTAATAGTTAAAAATATATTTTTTGGGTAAACAAGCTATCTATAACTTGTTTTGATTTTGACACCCAAAAAAAATAGGAGTAATTAGATAGTATGAGATGCCAGGGTAAATATACTCACGTTAATTAGATGTATCGGTTCGAGATTTTGGGGTAGCCGAGAAGAGAGAAAAGACTTCAAAAATGTAGATAGGGTTGTAGAAGTCTTATAATAGGAAACATGAGGCTACAGAAATCGAATGAGAAGTCACGCGTCGATCACAAATTGAGTTGAAAGTCTAATTTGAGCTTGGGAGGAGTGAGTTTTTATCAAAAAACTCATCATTTGCGTAATCAAGAACATTACTACTTATAGAGTATCTAAGGGTTAACCAACTCACAATATTCGCAGATCGCCCTTTTTAAACCAATAAAAAAACTTTACAAAATTTACATACTTGCATAAAACTTCCCTCGATCTTCCCTGTAGTAAGTAATATTTAATTTAGTCAGCAAAGCTTAGGGACAAAAAGATGACTGAATTTTCTAGAAGTTTAGCCATTGTCATTGGCATTAACGAATATCATCATGGCATTGCCAAACTAAAAACTGCCGTTCCCGATGCTATGGCGATCGCAACTATCCTCAAAGACAGTTATCAATATCAGTTAGTTCATCCTAGTTTTGACACTGGAGTAATTTTAGACCGCTACGCAACCCAAAAGAGTCTTGAAAGTTTATTTACCGATCTGCTACCCGATCGGATAAAACCGACAACAAGCGATCGCCTGTTAATTTATTTTGCAGGACATGGTGTAGCTCGTAGTAGCGATCGAGGTTTGGAAGGGTATTTAGTACCCCAGGATGGAGATATCAATCATCCAGATTCTTTAATGAGGATGGGAGATTTAAACCACTGGTTATCCCAATTGGAATGCAGGCATCTGTTAGTAATACTCGACTGTTGTTTTGCTGGGAGTTTTCGTTGGGCGAGTACTCGTAAATTAATCCCAATTCCCCAAACTATTCATTGGGAACATTACTATCGTTTTATTAAATATCCTGCTTGGCAAGTTATCACCTCGGCTGCTCATAATCAAGAAGCTCTCGACTTTCTCAATAATCGTGATGTGGATAGAGATAAACAACATTCTCCCTTTGCTGAAGGATTAATTAAAGCCTTGGGCGATCGCCAGGCAGATTTAGTTGCTGATGGAGTGATTACTACTCCCGAACTCTATATATATTTACGAGATTATGTGGAAAAGAATTCAGACGAAAGACAAACACCAGGCTTTTTTCCCTTAACTAAACACGATCGCGGAGAATATATTTTTAAACTGCCAGATATCGAACCCCAACTTAAACCCGCCCCCAAACTAGATAAAGAAAATAATCCCTATCGCGGTTTAGAATCCTTTGAAGCCAGACATTCTAAGTTCTTTTTTGGCAGACAAGAAGTTATCGAAGATTTATTTGCTCACGTTACTTCACCCCAACAACAATTAACCATAGTCTTAGGCATTTCAGGTTCGGGAAAATCCAGTTTAGTAAAAGCGGGTTTAATTCCCTATCTACAAGAGCAACAAGGAAATATTTGGCAAATTCTCCCACCTATGCGCCCAGGGGTTAATCCTTATCGTTCCCTCGCTAAGATTTTAGAGTGGAAGAGTGGGGAAATAGGGAAGACAGGGGAGACAGGGGAGACAAGGGAGACAAGGGAGACAAGGGAGAAATTTATCTCTGTAATTAAAAGTTGGTGCGAACAAAATCCTGAGAAAAGACTTTTAATTGCGATCGATCAATTTGAAGAATTAGTCAGTATGGTAGGTAATGCTCACCAAACAAATAAACAAGGCAATACCAAATCAGAATCGGATGAACCATGGCAGCAATTTATCAAATTATTAGCCGATCTCCTCCAAAAATGTCCTCAAGTCAGCTTAATTATTACTCTACGTTCCGATTTTGAACCAAGATTTCTCACATCAGCCTTACAACCCCATTGGGCAAATTCTCGCTTTGTAGTGCGTGCTATGCGCCCTGATGAATTAAGAGATGTAGTAGAAAAACCCGCTACAGAAATGGCATTGTATTTTGAACCAGCAAATTTAGTCGATCGCCTAGTAGATGAGGTAGCGCAAATGCCTGGGGCTTTACCTCTACTTTCTTTTACCCTTAGTGAGATGTATATCAATCTCCATCGCGCTTGGTTGGAAGAAGGGCAACAAGAGCGAGCTTTAACCGTAGATGCCAACTTTGAAAAAGAGGGTGGGGTAGCTGGATCTCTAACCAGAAGGGCTAATGAAGAATATAATAATTTACCCGACAATGCCCATCGCCAAACAATGCGCCGAGTTATGTTGCGGATGGTGGACATTCAAGGAGGGGAAGCCATTAAACGCAGGGTGTTAAAGCCCGAACTGACATATCCCACCGAAGCAGAAAATAAAAGAGTCGATCGAGTATTAGAGAGTCTAATTGCTACTCGTTTAATTGTCACTGGGAAAGAAACCGAATCAGATCGCATATATTATGAACCTGCCCACGATTTTTTAGTAAGAGGTTGGGATAAATTACAGGATTGGTTACAACAGGGAGAGCAACAAAATAATTTAGTTTTACAGCGTCTTTTAACCCCCGCAGCTTTTGATTGGCAAGAAAAAGATAAATTTAGACGTTTCTTGTGGAATGCTAACCCCCGCTTAGATTTACTCAAACAAATACTTAATTCTGACGAGAATTGGTTTAATCGAGTAGAAAGAGAATTTGTTAAATCTAGTGTTGCCCGTAAAAAATTAAATAGTCGTTGGCGTTGGGGAATTGCGATCGCTGTAATTATACTTTTGAGTACGGGTTTAATTGTAACTTTGTTAGCACGAAGAAACGACAAAATTAGTCAAAGCAAAGAATCTAGACAATTGGCTAGACTTGATTTAAGCTCAATCCGCTCTTTAGATGCTATGGTATCTAGTTTAACGGCAGGAAAAGCTTTACAACATCCACTATTGCGTCTCATCAAGCCCCCGAAAAAGTTACAAAAAGAAGTTACAGGAACGTTACAATGGTCGGTTTATCAAGTCAAAGAAGTGAATCGAATGCAGGGGTCTACTGTACCCGTTAGAAGTAGTTTTAATCCTCAAAGCGATTTAATTGGTAGTGCGGAAGACAACGGTATAATTCGCCTGTGGAATTTGCAGGGAGAGCAGTTAGCATCTTGGCAGGCAGATACTAAGCGAGTTCGCAGTTTATCTTTTAGTCCCAATCGAGATTTATTAGCTAGTGCATCACAAAACGGTAGCATTATTTTATGGAACTTCCAAGGAGAAAAACTAGTTGACTGGCAAGGTCACGTAGGTCAAGTACTTAATGTCAGTTTTAGTAACAATGGTCGATCGATTGTCTCTGCTGGAGGAAAAGATGGGGCTGTTGCTTTATGGGACTTGCAGGGAAAAGAGTTAAGGCGATGGCAAGCAGATCGAGAAATGGTTAAAAGTGTGAGTTTTAGCCCTGACGATCGATTAATTGCTACTTCAGGAGCAGATAAAACCATTCGTATTTGGGATCTCCAAGGTAAATTATTAAAACTATTTCCCGTTCATAGTTGGAGAGTCATCTTTAGTCCCGACGGTCAGTTAATTGCTTCTGCTGGAGATGATGGTTTTATCCAAATTTGGAATCGACAATATCAGCTACTAACATCTTGGCGAGCAGATAGACAACGCCTCTGGAATATAGCATTTAGTCCCGATAGTAAATTAATTGCTAGTGCAGGGGAAGATGGTTCTGCTAGGGTCTGGAACTTACAAGGTCAACAGATATCAGAATTTAGAGGACATACAGGCCCTGTTAGAAGTGTTAGCTTTAGCAAAGATGGCAAATTATTGGTTAGTTCGGGGGATGACGGTACTACTCGTTTGTGGACTCTACAAAATCCAGAGTCGGCAGCATGGCAAGGGGATAACAAATCAGTTCACGATTTAGTTTTTAGTCCTGATGGTAAATTATTAGTTAGTGGTGGAGAAGATGGGATTGTCCGTATTTGGAACTCACAAGGCAAACTGTTATCAGAACTGACACCCCATTCAGCACCAGTAACAAGTATTAGTATTAGTGCTAATAGTACATTGCTAGCTAGTAGTAGTGAAGATGGTATTGTCCGTATCTGGAATTTGCAGGGTGAATTATTACAGCAATTACCAACTCAGATTAGTTCTCAAGAGCATATCGTTTTTAGCCCTGATAATCGAGTGCTAGCTATGGCAGGAGCAAATGGCGTAATCAAACTCTGGGATATAGCCGATCGATCGCTCACAGAATTATCGGGACATAATGGTTTAGTCCACGACCTCAGTTTCAGTCCTGATGGTAAATTCCTCGCTAGTGCCAGTCAAGACGGCACTGTAATTACTTGGGATTGGCAAAATCGACGCTCGACCAACATATTTCAAGATCATATAGGAGAAGTCTATACTGTTGCTTTCAGCCCCGATCGTAAATGGATTGCTAGTGGTGGTCAAGATAGCACAATTCGTCGTTGGAACGTTGAAGATAATACTACTAAATCTCCTCTACACGTTTACGAGGCAAAAGTTACTTCTTTGACCTATAGCCCTGACGGAAAGACAATTATGAGCAGTGACGATCGCGGTTATGTTCAACTTTGGGATTTGGATAGTGGAGAATCTCTAGCAACTTGGAACGCCCATCAATCTAGTATCAATAGTATTAATTTAAACCCAAAAGGCAACTTACTATCTACAGCAGGGGCAACTGGAGAAATTAAATTATGGCGGATCGATTCTTTTGAACAGTTAATAAGTCAGGTTTGTGGTTTGATGCAGAATTATCTTCAAAATAACTCTAATGTCGAACAGCGCGATCGTCTTCTCTGCGATCGCTCCTAACAGCCGTTTTCATTTGAATAGACGAGGACACGAAGTCTGGGGAAACCCCAGACTCGTGAGATGTCCGTTACGTTTTCAATTAGTTAGTTTGTAGCTATTAGCTATCAGCTATTAGCTCTTAGCTTTTTAATTAGTGGAAATAAAAAATCTCCGTGTCTCTCACGGGAAGGGGGGATTTTAAATAACTTATTTAGCTAAAAATCTTATCTCACGGGATATGTCCCCCATTCCCGCTCCGCGTCACCGCGTCAATCTTATTGATAACTATTCAAGCGGACTTCATATGACACTCTGTCCGATAGAATTTATCTCTCGATCCCCACAAGTTCTTCAAAATTTTTGCTTAATCTAATCTAAAAATAGCAGGTATTTTTTTAACGGGCTTCGCCCTTGAAGGAAGAGAGAGGGAACTTAAAACAAGAGGGTGCTTGACACATTGCACTCCCGCGTTGGCGCGAGAAGAAGAAAGACGGAAGAAAGGGATTATTAAAAAACTTTTTCCTTCGCTTAACTTTAAAACTTCTAACTACTTCATGAGGGATCGTCTGGGCTGGTGTCCCGCCCAGTTTATGAACCCCGTCCTTCATCCTTCGTTTAAGCTATGAAGCGAAAAATTTAGACATAAATTTATAGACTAAGAGGCTAAAAGATGAATAATAAAAATGGTAATCGTTTTGATTGGATTAAAGCCTACAGACCTTTTTTCTTTGAAGACATAGCAGACATTGTTGACATACATGATGCCCAGGATACGAGAGTAATGCTAATTGATAAGAAGTGGGGATTGTTAACTGAAGTCGAGCTAATTTCTGAAATAGAAACTTTCAAGAAAAAGTACAATGTTGAAGACTATGCTCATGTAGAGAGTATCTGTTATTATGATGGGTCGCTCTACTCAGTCTCTGCCAACAGAATTTACTGTTCCGACTATCAAAGCAAGAAAGAAGAACTGACTGGCAAACTGTTAGTGGAAATACCCAATTGCAGCAATTTAACTGGAATAACTGTAACTAAGAAGAAAATTTATCTAGTGACAGAAAATAAATCGATTCTTGCCTACGATCGAGCAACTGAAGAAGTGGAAACTCTGGGTAAATCCAAAGGTATTGGATTTGACGATCTCTGCTATCACGAGGGTAAGTTATTTTTAGTTGATTCCCAAGAACAGACAGTTTATGTTTTTGATTTGAAGCGTCGAGAATTTATTTATGAGATTCTAACACCTTTTGAAAATCCAACTGGAATCACTTCAGTTTATCATCAAAAACTAGATCGCAAAGTGCTGTATGTCGCTTATTCAAGACCGAGTTTTGAAGTCTACGATACGGGAGACAGTGAATTCCAACTGCAAATAGATACTCCAATTCAGGATAATTTTATTTATCCCTTGCTATTTCAGCATGATGATCGGAAGAAAGCTGTTTTATCTAACGGGTTTGTTGTCGAAATGTGTTATGTAGAAAAATTACACGCCACATCTGAAATAGCTGAAAAATACGGAACAGTTAAAGATCTTGAGTGGAAAATCTCCCTTCCCATAACCACAGACAGGCAAGAAGTTACCCTGAGCCAACCCCTTGGTAATTTTGACATGAGAATTGAAACAATTGCCGAAGAAGAAAATCGACGAGTTGCGGTCTTTTCCATTCCTGAAATAGACTTAAAAACAGAAAGGCGAGTATTTGGTTGGAAAGCGTTAGTTAAAGTGTTTGGCATTCGCTATTGTGTCGATCCAGAGGATATTCGAGAAATTAGCGAAGCTGAATTGAATCAATATGCCCCCTACTTGAAAAATGAACGCAAACTTGACATGGAAAGTCGCTATGTCATAGAAGCAGCGCAAGAAGCCGTCCAAGATTTGAGCGATCGCGATCGAAGGAATATCCTTAAAAAAACCAAAGCAATTCGGGATTATATTTATGAGCGACTCACTTATGTCATGGATCGCTATCACGATGGAACAGAACAGATTTTAAGGCAAGGGGAAGGCTCT
Source organism: Xenococcaceae cyanobacterium (assembly GCA_051439545.1). GTDB lineage: Bacteria > Cyanobacteriota > Cyanobacteriia > Cyanobacteriales > Xenococcaceae > JASJDJ01. The sequence continues at coordinate 16,227 of JBFRWK010000213.1, forward strand.
TGTGGAGAATATCTCAATGTCTTTTTATCCTTATTGCGATTAAATCAGATTCCTGCCAGGAAATGCGGTAATTACAAAATTCCTGCCTATAAAATGCAAGCTGGCTCCCAAAACGTATTTTTATCTCCAGACTTCAATCACGTTTGGCTGCAATTTTATGTTCCCGATCTAGGTTGGGTGCCTTTAGAATCTAGTGCTGATGATGATGCTTATAGTTTCAGGGAGTGGGCGCAACGGTATTTCATGTCATTAGCTTGGTATCATATGGAATGTCGGATTGGAAGCTATTTTGAGGATGTCTTCGAGCAAAATACTGGTAAGCCTTATTTTCTAGCTCCAGGTGATTTAGCTATCAAAGATATTAAATTCAAACTCCTCCAAGCAATTGATTTTGGCTAGTTCAAGAAAACTAGTGTAGCTATCTCGATCGACTAGTTATAAGACAAATGTCACGCTCGATAAGAACGATTGCGCTTCTTTTAGTGATGTTTTTATACATAACTTTGAAGTTCGAGGGAGTATCAATTATTTACAAAAGAGCTTCATTAAATCATGAAACTGCTAAAACAAAAGTAGAAATGATTTTCTTGAGAAAAAATATTTTGTCTTAAGAGCGGAGGGTAAATTAATGTGTAATACAGCTATGAGTGACGAAGACTGGTTTAACCAAGGTAAAAACGATGCTTGGTCGGGAAAACTCAAACAAACCCCAGAACACTCTCCTCAAGCAGCCAGTATGTATGATTTAGGCTATTGTGAAGGAGAGATCGAGCCATCGCCAGTTAATTGTCAAACTAAGACTCTTAAAGATGATAAATAGTAATCCACATCTTTGTTTATCCTAACTGAGGAACAAATTGACAGAGATAAGGGAAGACTATAATCAAAGTATTTTCTTTGCCCTATGATCTCAAATCCCCTTGATTAGTTCTAACTATAACCAGTCAGGAGAGGAAGGATTAGGCGATCGCACAGTGCCAGCTACATCGATCGCCCTTTGCGTAATGATTTAAATTACTTAAAAGTAAGCAAAATTGCATCTTCAGTGTTGTAATCTAACAGTTTGGAATTATCTGCTTCGGAAAACCCTTCAGGTGGATGTTTCCTCTCCCAAGAAATAGTTTTTCTTAATGCTTCATGGCGATTAACCAATTCTTCATAACCTAATTCAGTGCGAATAAGAGAAGAATCCGTAATCCAATGCTGGTCTAAGTTTGCTTTAAAATTCCAGGTGTCTGGCATCTGGGTTTTGGGAACGATAACTATTTTCCCTTGCCAGCCAACAATTTCGGCGATCGCTTTTATTAAATCTGCTACCGTAGAACCTGGTGGTTCTGCCACATTATATATACGTCCTTTGGCTCTTTCATCGTTGACGGCTAAGGCGATCGCATAGGCTACGTTTTCGACATAACCGTAACAACCTTGCCAACGAGCTAGTTTTTCTTCTAGCACAATAGCAGGACGCTTATCGTCCATTCTTTTGAGATAGGGATACAGGCGATGCTGATAATCTCCAGCACCATAAACCATTGGTAGCCTTAAAATTGTCGCTGGTAGATCGCTAGTACTCATCAAAACTTGCTCTACAGGAATTTTGTCATAATCGCGAGCAAGAGGATCGTCGGAAAGACCACGGTAAGGATAAAGCTGAGAGCGTAAAGGAGAGTTTTCAGTTAAAGGAGTTCGATCGATAATACCTGTCTCTCTTTGCCAGATAATATCACGGGCGCGATAAACATCCGCAGAGCTAATAGCTACAATTCTTTGAGTAATCTCTTTGAAAGTATCTACTACACCTTGGGCATCTTTGGCAGTGTAAGGAATCATGTCTAACACTACTTGGGGTGCAAGCTTTTGGAATTTCGATCGATAGTCTGATAAGTTATGGCGATCGCCTTTGAGACATTTAACCTCTTCTGGAAGTTCTGCTGCTGTTTGTCCGCGATTAAATACTATTACTTCATATCCCATCTTTATCAGTTGGCGAACAACATGAATCCCAATGAACCTAGTACCGCCGATAACTAAAACTTTCATAATTATTTTTTGACTAAATATTGACTAAACTTAAAAGAGCAAAAATCATGCAGGGGGTTTGGTAACAATCTCGTCGATTAAACCATAAGCTTTTGCTTCTTTAGCACTCACAAAGAAATCTCTTTGGGTGTCATGTTCGATTAATTCTGGCGAGCGATCGGTGTTAACAGCGATTATTCTATATAATTGGTTGAATAACTTGTTTGTCCCGAAGAATTTTTATGAGGCAGAGTCAAATTTCCACCAGGAAGGCTTCCAACTATAGCGATCTTCTTCCGCGCTAACATGACCTAAACCTGGAAAAGGCATATGAGGAACTAACAATTCTACTCTAGACTGGCTAACTTCTTCGAGGAATTCTGTTCTGGTAGCAAGACCTTTTTTATAATCAGTGTCGGAAGCCACTTCCCAATCGGGATGCTCTAAATCAAGGGGATCGCTAAAAAAAACATCGCCAGTTGCTATCAACTTCTCTTGCTCCGAGGTAATCAAATATGATGTGTGTCCTGGAGTATGACCTGAAGTATCTGTGGCAATAATTCCTGGGACGATCTCAGTTTCAAATTCAAAGAATTTCGTCTTGTTTTTAATTAAACTCAATGTCTGTTGCGCTCCTTTAATCAGAGATTCCTTAGTTTTTGCGTCGAACAAAGAATTAGGCAAGCTAACTTGAGGATCTGTCCAAAAATCCCATTCTGACTGGGAAATGTAATACTCAGCATTAGGATAGGTTAAAGTACCATCGGCTGAAATTAAGCCTCCAATATGATCCGTGTGAGCGTGAGTAATTAAAATCATATCGATGCTATCTGGCTCTATAGCAGCAGATGTAAGATTTTGAGCTAGATAACCAGCAGTATTGCCAAAATACTGTCCCGCACCACTATCAATCAGGATTTTATGCTCTCCTGTATCGATATAGAGAGTATTGACATAAAACAAATAGTCGCTACCAGTAGGCAAAAAACTTTCATAGAGAGATTTTTTTATTTCAGCAAGCTCGGCGTTAGGAACAAAGGAACTGAGAGAAATAATGAAATTACCATCACTTACAGTCATGGCGTTGAACTTGCCGATTTTAAAGTGATAGACAGCAGCGTTAGTTTGGGTATTAGTCGGTTCGGTTTGAGCAACCCGAAGGCTGGGCGTAATTCCCGTCGCTTGGGGACTATTGCCTAATTTAGAAGCTGCACCAAAGATTAAAAACAGCATAGTACAGATTGCTACAAGCAAAAGTCGCCATTGTTTAGATAATTTGTCGAAAGCAAATATAAGTAACACCTCGATCGTCCTCCACAACTTGTTGCATAATTTCAATTTGGATAGGGGAGAAAAGCAAAATTAGAATATTAGGCTAGGTTTCATGCTTTAACCCAACCTAGAGATATGTTTCGTTGGGTTACGCTATCGCGATCGGGATTTTTATCGCCAACAGTCACACTGTATATAGGTTTTTGCTGACGGGCAGATCTTAGCTTTTCGATCGAAGGTAACTCATCGTAGTAAATAAACATCTCCACATCGGAATAAAAATCTGCTTGTCCTGTAGCAGTAGAGCCTGTAACCATTGCTGCTTTGGCTTCTGAATTGGCAATATAGGCTTGTATATTTCGTTTTGCTAGTTCCAAAAGGTATTGACTTGCTTGATTCATGGCTATTTTTTTGTGGTAGTAATTAACAACGATCGATTATCACGCATTAATTTGGCGTTGTTGAAAGGTAATGAAAGTTTTTCCACAGTAAAGTGGTTATGATAGTAATTAAAAGAATGATATTAAGATGTTTTTTACTTTTATCTCTCTTTTTACTATCACTTTGTCTCTCGTCTTAGCAGGATGTCAGACTGGGAGTGTCTCTGAATCAATGTCAACCCAATCCTTATCCGAACGCCAAGATTCATCTGAGAAGCCAGCAGATGTTACAAATAGTTCTGATTCGCTCGATCGCAGCAAATCCTATGAGAATCCTCCGCTTGATTCATGGGCTGGCTCTTACGCTTTCTCCGAAACCTCGACGGATGGCGGGCAAAGGCAAATATGGCTTTACGATCTCAACTTGTTTCAGCAAAACGATGGTTCTTGGGCGGGGAGTTTGAACATAGATGGCATCCATACCCTCAAACGCTACAACGTTCGTGGTAAATTAGAGGGCGATCGAATGAAGGTCATTCTCAACGATTATCGAGAGGGTAGTATGGGCGAATCCCCATCTCTTGGTTCGATTTTATTTACCTTAGAAGAGGTATCCGATAGTGGAAAGCGCACTATCGTGACTCGGTGGGAGAAGCTAGAACCAAATTTGTCTTCAACCCCCAGAGTAGGTATAGCTTTCCTGAAGCCGTCTATGAAACGTCCTGAGCCATCAGATTAGGGCGAAACGTACTAAATCTATAAGCGTTGGTGATTAGGTGATTAGGTGATTACTGATTAGTCATAACGCAACAATAAATTTGGTAATTTTTGGGTGAGACGATAATTCCATTCATCTCTGAGATTTGTGTAACTAACCAAAGAATCTAGTTGTTCAAATGTCCCCGATCTCATAGTATTGGGTTTGGGCATTAGTTTGGTAGTATTGAGATCGATTTGATACAGAAACATCCCCTTATTAAAATCACCTTGTAAGTTATAGTTGCGATCGCCAATAGCTGCCGTTACGTAACCAGCTTGCTTATGTTTTAATTCCAGTTGCGTTCCATCTTCAACAGGAGTTAATGTCCAAATTACAAGTGATGGTTCGCTTGTCTTACCATCTTGCCAAGTATAAGCGAGATGTTTTGGTTCATCTAGCTCGATTACCTCACAATAAATGGTAGTTTCCAAACCAGGCAAAGAATTACTTTCAAACTTGAATTTATGTCCTATGCGTGGCTCAAAGTCGTTTGGCATCATCCAAACATTTAAAGCACGTCGATCGATCAAAGCTTTCCAAACTCTTTCTGGTGGATGAGGATAAAAAATATTTATCTCAATTTGCTTTCTCATGAATTCTCCTCTAAGTATTCGCCAAGAGCATCTAGTTTCTCTTGCCAGAATTTTTCATAATGACTTACCCAGTTAGACACCTGTTTTAAAGGTTCTGGATTTAAACGATACAATCGCTCTCGCCCCGCTTTTCGCTGAGTTACCAATCCTACTTCCGACAACACTTTCAAATGCTGAGAAATAGCAGGTAAAGACATAGAATAGGGTTTTGCCAGTTGTTTGACTGGTTGTTCTCCCTGACTCAGTCGATCTAAGATTGCTCGACGAGTCGGATCGGCGATCGCTGCAAATACATCAGCACTACTAGCAATTCTACTCATAACCTCCAAAATAGTTAAGTGTTTGCTTAACTAAAAATATAATAGTTAAGTATTTACTTAAATGTCAACTTTTCGATCGATTAATTAATCTCATTTGCTTATACCGCCAGGCAGAGAAATAGATTTTCAAACTAAATTTGTTTGAAGAAATTGCCAGACTCAGTATTATTTAGGTATCGCTTAAGTAATTAACGATGCTATATTTATTTTTTGCTATTCTACCGATAGAAAACCCTAAATCTGTCCTCAATCCTTTAGAATTTAGACCCGCTCAGTCTTTGAGGCTTTCTCCTGATAAGCCAGTTAATTCAGACGAATTAGAGAGAAATGATTTACCAGCAAAGATACCGCAGCAAATAATAGTCGATCGATTTGAAATAATTGGCAGTACTGTTTTTACTACAGAAGAATTAACGGGACTTTGAAAAAAACTAGGTTCAAAAAGGGGTGAAAGCCTGATCTATCAATGGTTTAACATCAAAACAACTAAATCCTTAATATATCTAGGTTTCAGACGATTTTACCTCTTCGAGGTA
>JBFRWK010000214.1:0-2955 GCA_051439545.1 Xenococcaceae cyanobacterium
GTAACCCATCAATACCAAACATCAGGAATAGAAACAAAATCTGCCCCGATAATTTCTGTTCCAATGATGTGAGCGTATTTATATAGGAAAAGGTTCAAGAAGTAGAACCGACAAAATAGCCGAGCAACTACAAACAAAAGGTTTAGTAGTAGTAGCTCGTGAAGAACAAAAATACTTAGTACCAAATGGCTCTGAGTGGGTTGTACCTTTGGAGTATTTGAAAAATGCCAAATCAAAAGGGAAAGGGAAAGGATTTGGATAACCCGTGGAATGGATTTTAGATGTAAATCCTCGCTCCATACCTAGGAGCGATTATGCGATAAAATCGTATTCCCTAAGTAACTATAAAAAGACAATAAAGCTACAAGAATTGCTTAAAGTCTTCAGTCAAATAGGTCAGATGTTCTAATAAATTGGCACTCAAACGGCACATATTTAGTGCCGAAATAACTCAATAGTTGCTCATCACGGCTAGTCAGAAATTGATTACTGCTTAAATAAGCCAATTCATTGTCAATCAACTGATTTTTTTAGCTCATAGCTAACTCACTTGGCACTCATTTATCCAAGAAATAGTGCCACAAGCGTGCCAAAAGCTTAAAATCCAAATTTTACCAAAGTCCAAAAATTAAGAAATCAACTCAAACAATTGAAGCTACGCCAGATCAGGCTACGCTCATGCCTCCTTGTCAGTCGTCGCACAGTACGCCAAACTTTTGCAGGTAGAAAACTCTCGAAAGCATTGATTTGATTGACTTTAGGCTCGGTTGGAGTGGTCATTAACTTTTGTCAACTTAGATTTTTGACCAGTCTGAAAAAAACTGGTCAATCTGGTCAAAGCTTATTGAGAATGAAAAAGACAAAAACTTTTCTTTGAAATATAGATAGTTTCAAAAGGCAATACATTATCTTAATTTTAGAGACAATCAAACTACATTCTTCGTCCTCTTCGTTTTGTTTGTTGTGAAGAAAGATTTGTCTCCAGATTATTTTCTTGTACGTGGAATTTAGCCAGATGTGAATTCACCAACTTCTTTGCCCATTTGTCTAAATTGTCCGTTTTTCTGTCAGATAAATCTTTGTAAGTTCCAGCTACAGAGGCTATCGCTTTGAGGTAATGGGAGGTCATTTGGGGTTTTTCTTTTTTGAGGAGTCGAGCGAAATCTGACTCGCCAAGAACCTTGACCCTTTCAGCTTCTGGAGCTATTCTGAGATATATTTCCAGTTCTAGTCTTTCATCGCTAATATTATTACCAAGCTCCTGGCGTACAAGTAAAGCCTTCTCAAGATATTTGGTGCGGTAAGGATTTTCGGCGGTCGAGCTAGCTTTCTGGCTCTTGGTTATTGTTTGAGTTGCTATCTCTGCGGATATTTCCTTCTCTACGGCGGTTAGAGAGCGTTCTAAACTTTCTATTTGGCGATTAGCTTTCTCGATCGCCAACCATTGAGCACCTTTGTCTGTAGCTACTCCTCTCTTCATCATGGCAGTTACCGCACTCCCAAGATGAATCTGAGGAATCCGATTTATTCCTTGTTCAGCAAGAGTGCGATGATCTATCTTCTCCTTAATACCAGCTTTCTCTAGAGCGAGATTAGCATAACTAGACCAATCCACTCTTTGTTTTTCAAGTAGTTCTCTTTTATTCCAGTCCCGATTCTTCTTTTTATTAAAACCTTCTTCATCAATTTCCCTCATGGTTAGCATAATATGAGCATGGGGATTATGACTAGACAGATCGTGAAGGGATACATCAGCTACCATCCCTTTACTAACAAATTCATCTGTAGCAAATTCTTTCACTAATTCTAGTTGTTGACTTCTATTTAATTCGGCAGGAATAGCTAGTTTAATTTCACGAGCGACTTGAGAATCTTTTCTTCTCTCTACTCGCTCTACTTCATTCCATAATTTGGCTCGATTATGTACCCATTCTGGTGCCGAGTCTGGGGCTAATATAAACTTCTCATCTACTCCTTTTTTCTGACGATAGTCATGTATTTCTCCTGTCCGATTGTCCTTGATTTTCTCGGCTGCACGATAAGCTGCTGAAGCTGTAGCGGAGCGTCCACCACTGCGAGAAATTACACTGACATTGAAGTAGTATATAGCCATGGTAGAAGAGAGATAAGTGCTCTGGGTTTGGTCTGGTGTTGGTAGGCGATCGGTCTGGGGGGTGATCTAGACTCGATCGGGGTTGGTTACGCATTTATACGTCCTTCGGACGTATAAATGCCTTTTTCACTTTCGTTCAAAGAGGTCAGTACCTATTCAGTCTATCACGCTGACTGGGGAAAATAGATCCGACCAAGTTTGAGGAAATGGTAGGGTATTGGTAGGCTAATTGAAAAAGAAGTGATGAGTAAAAAGCTTGATGATTTATTGAAGAAAAGAGAGCAGTTAAATGCTCAAATCCATCAGGAGAAAAATCAGCAATCTCAACAACAACGTTCAGAGGATACTAGACGGAAAATTCTTCGAGGAGCTTTGATGATGGAGCTGATGAAAAAAGGGGAGTTGTCCGAGCAGAAAATCTTAAAGAGGTTAGATGGTTTTTGGACTAGGGATCTAGACCGTAAACTCTTTGATTTTCCGGCGACTAATCAAGAGAATAAAAGAAGAGAAAAAAGCTAACAGGGCAATCATGTCAGATTCAGACCAACCAATTTTCTACCGTAGTTCTGGGCTAATTCTTGGCACTTATTTGCCTAGTGAGGATGATTTATCTCAGAGAGCGTGTTTGAAAATTCAAAACTAAGTGGATATTTGACTCGAAGAACTCCAAGTTAAACGTCTTAACATAAGATTTATCATGGCGATATAGAGCATAGTTTCACTGGTATTAGGTAAGTATTCATAATCTTTGCTTAAACGACGATATCGCCCAAACCAACCAAAAGTGCGCTCCACCACCCATCTTTTCGGTAAAACCTCAAACCCTTTGGTATTTTGATTGC
>JBFRWK010000215.1:0-7331 GCA_051439545.1 Xenococcaceae cyanobacterium
TAACATCAAAAGAACTAAATCCTTAATATATCTAGGTTTCAGACGATTTTACCTCTTCGAGGTAAAATCGGCGTCTGGTGAGGCTTTCACCCCTTTTTGAGCGGTAAAAATTGTCAAAGTCCCGTTAGTCGGAGAAAACTCTAGCGGTTTTTTATAATTCCCAAAGCAACTATAGCCAGTCCCTAGCATCGGAGTTTATTGCTGCGGTTTTTCTTGGAGGAGGAAAAGTAGTTAATTAATTTGACTTGGGAGATCCCAATTTTAGTGCTGCCAATAGCTTTCAACAAGCTGTAGAGAGGGGGGCAGAAGCAATCATGTTAGCTGCTAATACTGGCACTCTCGATCGAGCCTTGCAAGTCATTCAGGTTAATCGCCAACGGCTAAGTTTGTTGGGAGGAGATGATGTCTATACCCCCAAGACTTTACAAATCGCAGGAGAATTCGCTGAAAATATGGTAATAGCAATTCCCTGGCATATTCAAGACCATCAAGATACTGAGTTTGCCCAAATTGCTAGAAAACTCTGGAGAAGCGAAGTTAATTGGCGTACGGCAATGGCTTACGATGCAACTACTGCTTTAATTGCTGCGATCGAGCGCAGTCCTACGAGAATTGGTATACAACAAGTCCTCTCAAATCCCAACTTTTCAGTAGCTGGTGCTAACAGCCAGATTCATTTTTCTCCTTCAGGCGATCGACTTAAAGGCATCGAGATAGTTAAGATTCAAGCAAGTGACCGTACCTCTTTTGGCTATGAATTTAAACCTATTCCTTTTTTTACTTTTGCCCCATAAAACATTCACAAATATAGTCTAATTTGTCCAGCTTAAGAAGGTAAATTCTGCCAAAATACCCGAAAAATAACTGAATTTATCCCCTGGTATTAATGAAAAAATACTCATATAATACTAATAGATTAACTTTACACGATAAACCATGCTATGAAAATTTTGCTGTTCGCATCAGCTTATAACAGCATGACTCAAAGGTTTCATGTTGAGTTGACTTATCTGGGTCATGATGTATCGATCGAACTGGCCATTAGCGATGTGGTCATGACAGAAGCAGTTAAGCTGTATCAACCCGATACGATCGTCGCTCCCTTCCTGAAAACTGCGATTCCCGAGTCCATCTGGCGTAACTATTTGTGTATTATAATTCATCCTGGTATTAAGGGCGATCGTGGTATTTCCTCTATTGACTGGGCTATTCTCAATGATGAGCCAGAATGGGGGGTTACAGCACTTCAAGCCAATGCGGAAATGGATGCTGGTGATATTTGGTCTTCCATTAACTTCTCGATGAATGGGGAAACCAAGAGTGGTATCTATCGGGGAAAGTGCGCTCAAGCTGCGATCGAGGCGATCGAGCAAACTCTAGAGAATTTGAGCAACAAGGATTATGCTCCCGAACCCCTAGACTATACTCGTCCCGATGTTAAAGGTTGCTGGCGAGATCCTCTGAAACAAAAAAATCGAGCGATCGACTGGTCTAAGGATACTACAGAGACGGTAATTAGAAAAATCCGTAGTGCTGACAGCCGGCCAGGAGTATTAGACAATCTCTTTGGCAAACCTTTTTATCTGTATGGAGCCCATGCAGAAAATTCCTTGACTGGCATAGCTGGCGAAATCATTGCCCAAAGACACGGTGCAATTTGCCGAGCAACAGTCGATGGTGCGGTGTGGATTACCCACTTGAAAAAGAAACGTCAAGGCGATCGAACCTTCTTCAAGCTTCCTCCCACCTTGCTACTAGGAGATATGCTAAAAGATGTTCCTGAGATACCCGTACCCCTAGAACTTCCTCCTGAGTGCCAGACCTTCCGCGACATTTGGTATGAGGAGAAAAATCAGGTTGGCTACCTCCACTTTCCTTTTTACAACGGTGCCATGACTACAGATCAGTGTGTACGATTGCGTAATGCCTATCTATATGCAAAAAGCTGTGATACTAAAGTAATTGTGCTTTTGGGTGGGGCTGACTTCTGGTCTAATGGTATAAATCTCAATGTAATTGAAGCAGCTGCCGATCCAGCTTGGGAATCTTGGCAAAATATCAATGCGATCGATGACTTTGTCTATGAAGTCCTGACAACGGAAACTCATCTTACTATTGCAGCGATGCAGGGGAATGCTGCTGCTGGTGGGGTAATGATGGCATTGGCTGCCGATCGAGTGTATGCCCGTAAGGGAATCGTCTTAAATCCTCACTACAAACGTATGGGACTTTATGGCTCCGAGTATTGGACTTACTCGCTCCCTCGTCGAGTAGGTCAAGATATAGCTCAAAAACTGACAGAAATATGTATGCCCATAGGAACCCAATTAGCAAAGCAAATTAATCTTATTGATGACTATTTTGGAGAAACCCCTGCCGAATTCTGTAAATCTGTGGAGCAAAAAGCAGAACAAATAGTTCAGAGTGAAAACATTGGGAAAATTTTAAAACTGAAGAACAAGCGTCGCTTTCTGGACGAGCAGTATAAGTCTTTAGAGGAGTATCGTCGGGAAGAACTAGAACAAATGAAGCAAAACTTTGCTAGTTCTGCTTACGCAACGGCTCGTCACAACTTTGTTTATAAGGTTAGTCCTGCTGAAACACCACGGCATCTGGCTAAGCATCGCCATAACTCTGAGGACGTGTTTCCCTGTAAGGTGTTCATGCCTCAATAAGCCGTTCTTGGCATTTGAGCGATCGCTTTAAGTTGTTAATAATCTCTATTACTCGAACAAAGGAGAGATAACGCACAATGTCAATTTGGTTATTTTTTTGCTCTTGTCAGAGATATGGTAATTTTGCCCCCAAAATCGGGGATAGGGGCAGCGAGTTTAGATAATTTGATTTGAACTTTTTGTACTTTTTCTAGCTTTAAAAGTTCGTTGACGATAGTGGCAGCTAATTTTTCTACTAAAGCAAACTTAGCTGTAGTAATCTGCTTTTTCACAATATCGATCTCCTGGCGATAATCAAGAGTAGTTTCAATTCGATCGCTAGTACCTGCTTCCGTTAAGTCTAGCCACAAAATTAAATCTACTTCAAACCATTGTCCTAAAACTTGTTCTTCTGGTAGATAGCCAGTATAGCCATAGGCGCGAATTCCTGTAACTTCGATCGAATCCATCTATTTTTCTTTTTCTTCTTGAGATAGTTTGTTAACTATAAATTCAGGAACTAAATTAGGCATAATTTGTGCTTCTATCATAGAGCCTGGGGGATGATGTTCTAAAACTTCTGCTGGTGGCAGAGATCGATCTCGTTCTTTACCGATATTATCTGGTTGTTCTGTTTCTATCTGTGGATCTCTTTCTGGTAGCCATTTTAAAAAGGGCAAAGGCAGTAATGTAGATAAATTGGTAATCATCACCAGTAACCACAGGCGATCGAAATTAGTCTCTGTTACTCCTAACCAACTAGTTAGTAACGCACCAAATTCATGAGAAAGAAGCATCGATAGATTCCAAATAGACATGAGCAAGGCAAACAAAGTCGCTTCTATTCCTTTAGGGCAAAGACGAGCCGAAAGAACTAAAACGGGCATCCAAGTGATTTGTCCTGCCACTGTCAGAATTAAACTATCTCCCAGACTAAACCAATGGTCGTCAATACCCAAAGCTCGATTAGTATGAGTAACGAGTATTATACTCGTCATACCTAAAGCTGCGGATATTACCGTACTCCAACCTAAAATCTGGCGAAAAGGAACATTTTTAAAGAACCTTTGAAATAGCCATATCCCCATTAAAGAAGCGAAACTAGTCACCAGACGTACTGTTCCTAAAAATTCTGGTTTAAAGCCCAAGTCATTGGTAACAAAAAAGAAAAATGCAGAATCTGCTGTAGGTGTAGCTTGCCAGATAAAGAGAAAAGCAACTGGCAGCCAAATAGATTTTTGTTTTAATGCTCCCCATAGTTGTTTAATTTGTTGGGCAACTAGGGAATTATTATTAGTATTTTTACTATTAGTAGTTTCAGTAGAAGTTACTTTTTCTTCTGCAATTAACCAAGCAACCGCAGATACCAACAGAGGGAAAGTAGCCGTAATTTCAAAAACTACACTATTACTAAAATGTTCTAGTAGCCAGCCACTCAGATAGGCGGTAATCAAACCTCCTAAAGCAGAACAACCCCAAGATAAAGATTGTAAAGAACCTGCTTGCCCTAAAGATTCTTTTCTGGCTCTTTCGACTATCAATGAATCAATAATTACATCGCTGATAGCGACAGAGAGGGAAGTAGCAAGAAGAGCGAGAGTAGCAGTCCAACCATTATCGACTAAGTTTGCTAACCCCAACCAGGATAGAGTCCCTAGTATACCTGACAAGATTAAATAGGGTCGCCGACGGTAGCCAAATATGGGTAAACCATCGGATAAAAACCCAAAAAGAGGTTTAATTATCCATGGTAAAGAAGCAATCCCCGTAAGCGCAGCTACTTCTGCTGGTGTTAAACTCAGATCGTCTTTGAGAAAAAAACTAACAGCTAAACGGGCTAATCCGAGTATGCCTTGAACAAAATAGACAATGAGAATAGCTGCTAATTCTGGATTGGGTTCGTTGCCAAATAAAATTTTTGATTGTAAGAATTTTTTTATATTCTTGGACTTGAGAGAAGAAGCAATCATGAATATTATTAAACTTTTGTTATTTATTATTAATAATAAGCAATTACACTCAAAATATTCTCAATCTATCAATATATTTTTGGTTTTAGCAAGATGCGACTAAGCTCGATCGCCCTCAACCATTAGGAAATAAATTTAATAATTAAAGTTGTTAAGTTTCATCCCTAAGTAGGCTCGGAAGGGACAGAGTTAGCTGTAATCTGAAAAGAAAGATAATTTAAAAAGCAATTGATATTTTTGAGGTTGAGCTATGCTTAAGAAAATTTTATATGCTGATTCTGGTGCAGATAATGCTCAAGATATGCTCAAAGCTTTGATGAATCTTCCCGCAACTAGTGGTTCAGAAGTTTCGATCTTGAGGGTGATTTTTCAAACAAGCAAAGAAAAGGAAAAAGAAAAAATCGAAGAAGCTGAAGCAAAAATTGACGAGCTTGTGAAGAAGTTAGGTATTCCAGAAAGCCAAATCAAAAAAATAGTCAAAGAAGGAGACGCAAAAACTACTGTATTAAATACAGCCAAAGAAATTAATGCAGATTTAATTATTATGGGTTCGCGAGGACTGGGCAAATTACAGTCTATCTTGAGTAATTCTGTCAGCCAATATGTATTTCAGTTAACCGATCGATCGATGTTGTTAGTAAAAGACGACATTTATATTAAAAGAATTAAACGAGTAATGGTGGCACTCGATAAATCTCCTGCTGCACAATATGCGCTAGATTTAGCAATTTTCTTGTTTAAAGGTTACTCAGATGCGGAACTATATTTAACTCGTGTTAACCCCGATTTAAGTCCTGATGTTTCTTTATCTAAAGAAGAGATGGAAAATAATCCTATTTTAGCTCCTGCGGTTGCTAAAGCGAAAAACATGGGCATAAATTACCGTTGCTTAGTTACAGGAGGAAGACCCGCACAACAAATTCGTACCTTAGCCGAAGATAATAATATAGACTTTTTGATTATCGGTTCTCCAGAACGTCGTCCTTCTATTGCCAAAAATTTACCAGATCTAGATCGACTCTTGGGTAGTTCTCTATCCGACTATCTCAGAGTTAAAGCAGAATGCCCAGTACTGTTAGCAAGAAAAGAAGAGGAGTAACACGATTAACGGTCATTGCTTGCTTTGTCCTTAAATGCTTCTTAATTAATTGAATAGAATGGGGTTTGGGGCGAAATGCTCCTACCTCACAGAAGGCAGGTAGTAAGTTTTTATAGCTGATAGTCGATCGAAAAATAAATCCCATTTTCTTGTAAAGTATCGGAGTCAGTATCTGGATCGACTAGAGGAATTCCCCAATCTATTCTGGCATTGAAACTATCATTAAAATTAAATTGTAATCCCGCTCCTAGAGCAACAATAGTATCGGGTTCGAGATCTCCTTCTGCTTCAATATTCCACACCGTACCAAAATCTACAAAAGGAACAAATTGAACGATCGCTTCGTTGCCAGCAAAACTGGCTATGCTCAGATCTTGCACCTCATCAGACAAAAATCAAATCGCGATCGCTAATCAAGAAGATTTTCCTATTTATATTAATATTCTCGCGATCGATGCAGCGGGAACAATAACAGTTATTTTTCCCAATCATTGGACAAATTTAGCCCAACAAATCTTAATTCCACCCAAAACAACCCTAAAAGTCCCCTAGGAGTTTCGCATTGACAGAAAACTCAGAATATGTACTTAAGGCGATCGCCAACTAATTAGCCAGATTTTGGGAGTGAAAATTGTTAGTAATAAACCGTTTGGCTACTTCTATATATAAATTTCTCGCTTTCTTCATACCAATTTTCAATTGTTTCAGATACGGGAAGGTTATAGAGCCTTTTATATTTAGTTATCGTCCTTACGCATAAAGTAATCGTTTACTGAAGGCTCTATAACCATTCCACCTCATTAATTCAAGTTGGCAAAAAGCGCGAAGAGAACAAAATATATGAGTACAAATAGCTGAGACTTTTCTGACAAAAAATTTATTAAGATTGCATAGTTGTTTGAGAGCGCGGTGATATATTTCAATTCCCCAATGTCTAGACAATAATGCTCTAAAATCTTGTCTATTGCTTTCTTCTAATTCTTTGTCATCTGTTAGAAACAAAGCGTAATAATGAGTAGTTCCGACGCGCGAAAACCCTCTTAAATACTTTAACTTTTCCAAAATTTTTTAGCTCTACTATCAAACCATCATCAGGTATCTTTAGAGAATCTATAGTATAATCCAGAGTTATTAAGTTGATACCTTTAATGGTTTTCTGATGTTTCCCCGACCAATAATAGCCAATTAATTTAGAACTATTAAGATTACTATAAAGCTTTTCTATAACCGTATCGTCAGCACTTAATGTACCACCTGTTAAATTAATTAATGACTTATTTTCTTCAAATAAATCTTTGGGATTATACTTTTCTCTTAATAAAAAACGGTTAACTGAATAGTGAGAAATGCCAAAAATTTCAGCCAACCTACTACATCCACCATACTTCGGTTCAGCAATTAAAAATGAAGTGTAAATGTTTAGGTCACATTTAGCTGTAGAAGGCTTCTTTCTTAATTTTATGGCTCTTTTCTCCACGAGGGCAGGGGCTACAATAAACTTAATCAAAACTGCCAGCCCTTATCAGTTATATGTTTCAGACGATATTTTATCGGTTAGAGAAGCCACGAGCGGGAATTGTAATACAATTAATTTGTGCTACAAAGGAA
>JBFRWK010000216.1:0-3277 GCA_051439545.1 Xenococcaceae cyanobacterium
CAAAAGTCTCGTCAAGAATTTTGAGAGAACTCTCGATCATGCTACAACCAAGCTCAATCTTTGTTTTGTCAGACTGATGCTAAAAAGACTGGCAATCGCTTAGATAGATCCCAAATGGGTTCTATACTCAACACTATATTATGTTGAGTAGGAATTTATTTTATACGGGGATTACTAGGGCTAAGAAATTGGCTTTGATTGTAGGTTCGGAAAAGGCTGTGGCGATCGCTGTTAAACAGGTTAAGCAGCAACTCAGGTATACGAGATTAAAAGAAAGGTTAAAGAATAATGAGGTAAGGAAGATCTCGTCATGGTAGATTATTGCTGCCGTACTGTACTAAATTACTAAATTAGTCCAGGTCCTTTGTGTCGCCAGTCGTGTTCCATAGTCAATTTACCTTCTTCATCTTCTGACAACTCTTGAAGTTCGCGACGGCGTTTAGCCTTAAGTTCAAGCTCTTTTTCTCTTAAGTCTCCAGGTTCTTTGATATAGGCTTCCGTCTCAACTGCATAATTATTAATCAGCCCTTCTTGGTCGATGGTGTAACCATCTCGGTTATGAAGATGTTCTTTATCGGCAGGATCGTCATGGTCAACGTGACCGAAATGATCGCCTTCTCTGGCTTCTCGCGCTACAGTTTCCCCTGGAATAATATGCGGATCGTAGTGAGGAATACTCGAACTAGAATCACTTTGAGCTTTCATCGGTTCCTCCTTGCTTATGAGCAATGAAATGAGATTACGAGGACGATCTTATTCTAGCTCTCGTTTACTCTCAAAATTGCTCGATAATTACAAGTCTTTAAACATCGAACTCACGTTGTTCAATGAGCGATCGCTATTCAGGAGAGATTTAATAAAAGTTGCCACGCTTGATTACCAATATCCCTAAATGAACCTAAAGTTTACAGGTATCTTTAGCGAACGATAGTAGCCTAAATTAAGCGTGAATTTATCGATAGCATTATGATAACTGGCAGAATTCCTGAAATTACTATTAAATTCAGCGACAAACCCGACTTACCCACTGAAGGTAAAAAAGTAACTTTGGAAATCTTTGGCGAAAACAACATTACCGTCAAAGCAGAAGTTAACCGTAAAACCCTAAAGAAGCAGGTGGCTAAGATGGATGAGTATGAAGATTGGGTGGGTTCGCTCTCAGGAAAAATTAAAAGTATTTCGGCTAATGGAGTAGTAGAAGTGGAAGGTGCAGGGATTCAGGTTTTTGAAAAGAAAAAGAAAGAGCCATCACCTGACTCCGAATCAACGGCTGCCTAGAGCGAAGAAGTTGGCACGACCATTGTGAAGTCGGAGAAGGCGATCGCGATCTAGGAAATCTATGTTAGGTAAAAAATACACAAGCATCTTAGAAATTAATGTTATCAGACACTGCTCCTTTTCATGCAGGTTCGACTATCTCTGATTCTAGATATTTTGTTGGTTATCAAGAACAACTCGATACTATTACCGTTCGTGCTATTTCTGCCCAACCTACCAGCATCAACGTAGTAGGAGACAAACGCACTGGTAAATCATCTCTGCTATATCACTTCTGTCAAACCTACGAACAAAGAATCGAAAGTAGAGGCAAAAATCCTCGTAACTATTTAGCTGTATATCTTTCTCTAGAGGCTGGGAATTGTCAGCACAAGTCTAGTTTTTATCGAGTAGTAGAAGAAGAATTGTGTAAAAATCTCGAACAAAGATATGACTGGTTTAGAAAACCTAGAAGATTAATCGACGCTTTGAAAGCCAATAATTTTAATACAGGGAGTTTTTATCAAGCCATAGTACAGTTTCGAGAGGTTGATATTTTACCGATTCTCTGTTTGGATAAGATCGAAGCTTTGTTTAAACATCCAGAAGAATTTAATGATGGTTTTTACGATAACTTGCGCTCTTTAATGGATCGTAATGCGTTGATGTTGGTTATTGCTTCGAGGAAAAACCTGAACGTTTACAGCCGTCGCCAGAAATTAACCTCTTCTTTCTTTAATCTCGGTCAAGTAATGATCTTAAAAGGGTTTACAGACAATGAAGCACGGGATTTAGTACGTTTACCCCAAACCACTATTCCAGGTAGTCAAGCTGTTTTAAATGAAGACGAACAGCAAATAGCCTTAGAGTGGGGTGGAAAGAATCCTTATCTATTGCAACTAGCAGGATTGTATTTCTGGGAAGCAAAACAATCTAATCAGGATATAAATTGGGCTAAAAAAAGATTCGATCGTCAAGCTAAAGGAATATCTGTACAACATAGTATCTGGCGTAAGTGTTTATTATTGTTGAAATGGGTGTTTTGGCGTTTACCTGTAAAATTAGGTCAAGCTATTAAATTTATCGGTACTACTCTAGATGAGTTATCTGCTTGGGTGCTAGGAGTATTTATTGTCGGAATTTTAATTTTAGCTGCTTTAAAAATATTACCTTGGGAATCTGTAATAGAAGCAGTTAAAAATGCTTTGGGTATAGGAGAATAGCTAATGTCTGGCTTGTGGAATTACATTACTGAATGCGCTCGTCTTCTCTACTGGATCTATTTCAAACCCTATACTTTGAAGCAATGGTTGCAAGATATTCATCCTGATTTAAAACCCGATGATAATCCTTATCTTAAATTAAAGCAGTTTCCTCATAATAAGCCTTTACGTCGCTACGCAGGACAGGTTTTTTGGCTAACCGCCATCATTCCTCAGTTAGCTGTTTTGCTGGTAGGTTTTATTTATATTGCCGTAACTCAAGAATCTTTTGCTTGGTTCCGTAGCGAAATGTTTTTAACTGGTTGGATTCTCGGTCAGGTTATATCGCGATTTAGTTATATTGTTTTTGGAGAAGATTACAATCTTATAACTGCGGGTATTTTTACATTATTCCTCGTTGGTATTCAATTCCACTCCGTCCAAGAATGGATTGTAGAACTTAATGTAATATATGGTGTAGCAGTTATTGTAGTATTTGGGATAGTATCCAGTGTAGCAGCTAGCACGGCATTAAGTGTGGCATTTAATCCATCATATAGGGAAGAATTTTTTATTCCAGCATTTGATATAACATTTGGCATAGCATCTAGCGTAGCATTTGGCGTAGCATTTGGCGTAGCATTTGGCGTAGTTTTTGGCGTAGTTTTTGGCATAGCATTTGGCATAGCATCTATAGCATTACGCATTATGGTTAGGACACTTTTATAATAAAAAAAGCGTTCGAGTAATTGTCAAAACCATGCCAGCACCTTATAGCTATGATTTACGCTCCTCAGCAATTGAAGCAGTGAAAAGAG
>JBFRWK010000217.1:0-17804 GCA_051439545.1 Xenococcaceae cyanobacterium
TGCTTGTTTGTTAGTATTTATGTATTGAAAATCGGGGCAATTTGTCCCCCCTGACGAAAAAACTCTTGACTCCAAACCTATAGCTGAGGAAGACTGTCCTACTTTGTCCAATATTTCTCTCGGGGAATAAAAGCTAATTAATTTTGGCTGAAACGTAATTATACCAATAATTTTGCATACCTACTTATGTAGAAAAAAATATAGAAAAAGAAATAGAAAAGTCAAAAATAATGAAATTAGAAGCAGAAGAAAATCTTAAACACCAAATTGCTGACTTTATGACTGGTCATTTAAGATCGCTCTTAACGATATTTTAGTATTTCTTCAACAGTTAAACCGATGTCAATTGCAATTTGTCGTAACAATCTGGGAGAAATATCACGCCCTTTGTGAAAAGGAACTGTTGTTGCTCGACCATCTTGGTGACGAAATTGCTTGTGTGAACCTTTTTGACGTACTTCTATAAATCCAAGATTCTTTAAAATACGGACAACTTCTTGTGGTTTAAGGACAGGAATATTGCTCATCAAATATCAGACCATAATCTGTTGTGTTCCTACAAACTCCGTCTCAAATGTTATGTTTTCGTCTTCTAAAAGCATTTCAATTACTTCTCGTAAATTCTCTTGCAACTCATCTAAAGTTTCTCCTTGAGAATGTGCGCCTTTGAATCCAGGAATGTAACCAACATAGAGTTTTGTATCTAAATCTCTCTCTACAACTGCTGTAAATGTCTTCATAAAATTCTATCTTTGAATACTTTCAATATTATTTTATCTGCTAAATAGTAGAGCAAAATAAATGTAAAGTAGGTAATTCCTATTGGGGAAAGCTAGTCATGATACGATGTTCGGTTAATCCTACGAGCTTAATTTCTAATTCTTGACCAAGACTATATCTTATGGAAAATCAGCGATCGCCTTTTACCCCACGTCGATCGATCTTTAATTCTGTACAAGATTTGCCAAGTAAAGACTTGACTGGATAACGCCATGATCGTTCAATGTTTCCCAGGGATTCCATTTTTTGAATTTGCTATTTTAGAAAAGTTTTCAAACTAATAAAATATTCGAGGCTCAAAATACACAATAGCATTGCTGTATAGGTATTATGGACAAAATTAGCCTATCTAGGAACTGAAGAACCTTTTTTATTATCTAGCTATTAAGAAGAATTGATATTATTCAGTAAATCTGCCCCATATCGATATATATTGTCTATGAAAAAATTATTTGGCTTGTCTACTTTTAGTGGTATTCTGCTTCTAGGTGGTATGATGCCCCTTGTCGTATCTGCACAAACTGAACAGTCTCTCTTCCTTGCTTATCCACCACCAGAACATCAAACTAGTTCGGAAAAAATATTTTTAATCGGTACTGCCTCACCAAATGGCGAAGTAGAAATTAATGGAAAAAAGATAGAAAGAAGTCCAGCAGGACATTTTGCTCCTAGTTTTCCTTTGGAATTAGGGGATAATATCTTTACTCTGCGCCACGAAGATGAAGAAATAGAGTTAAAAGTTACGAGAATTGCTACCGAACCAGAAATCCCAGTAGGATTGGCTTTTGCTGAAAATTCTCTTACTCCTGGGGTAAATATAGCCAGATTACCAGGGGAATTAATTTGTTTTGATGCTGTTGCTACTCCTGATGCCGAAGTGTCTGTGAGATTGAGAAATCAAAATATTGCTTTACTCCCACAAACCGAATTAACTAGATTACCAGCTAACTCTGCGGTTTTGACGGCAAGCAATC
Source organism: Xenococcaceae cyanobacterium (assembly GCA_051439545.1). Taxonomy (GTDB): domain Bacteria; phylum Cyanobacteriota; class Cyanobacteriia; order Cyanobacteriales; family Xenococcaceae; genus JASJDJ01. The sequence goes on from JBFRWK010000217.1 coordinate 1,755, forward strand.
AACCAACCGCCGAAGCAAATTTAGGCAAATATGCAGGATGTACGACTTTAGAAGCAGTAGGAAATTGGGGTAAACCAGAATTTCAACTTAGTTTGAAAGAAAAAACAATAACCCAAGAAGGTACGGGGGAAGTTGAGATACTCTCTCCTACACAGTTAGAAGTAGTCGAAGTAATTGCCGATGCAGGAGTAGCTAGAACAGGCGCAAGTACCAATTATTCGCGCCTAACACCTTTACCTAAAGGAACTAGAGCTAGTGTAACGGGGAAAGAAGGAGAATGGTTACGTTTAGATTATGGTGCTTGGATTAAAGCAGAAGAAACTCAACCTATTGCTAGTAATGTTCCCCCTACTTCGATTATTCGCAGTGTTACTTCCCGTCAAGTAGGAGATGCGACAGAAATTATTTTTCCTTTGCAAGTTCCAGTCCCCGTAAGTGTACGACAGGGAGATAGTAATATCACTCTTACTTTATATAACACTACTGCCCAAACCGATACTATTCGCCTCGACGACGATCCTTCGATCGAACGTCTAGACTGGCAACAAGTAACACCCAATACAATTGACTATACCTTTCAATTAAAAACAGAACAACAGTTCGGTTACGATCTGCGTTACGAAGGAACGAGTTTAATTTTTACCCTGCGTCATCCGCCTAAGATCCGTTCTCAAAATTATGAAAGCTTATTTCCCAGAAGTAACTTTCTTCCCAATGAAAATAATATTGCTGTTAATAATCTGCCTCTATCTAACCTTAGGATATTGTTAGACCCTGGACATGGTGGTGAAGAAAAAGGTGCTAGAGGGCCTACAGGTTATCCAGAAAAAGATGTTAACTTGGTAGTCTCTAAGCTATTAGCAGAAGAATTAAAACGACTTGGGGCGACAGTTTATTTAACTAGAGAAACCGATATCGATGTATCTCTCCAAGATCGAGTCAAAACCATCGATAAGATTAAACCAGATTTGGCTTTATCCATCCATTACAATGCCTTACCCGATAACGGAGATGCTATTAATACTAAAGGATTTAGCACTTTTTGGTATCATCCCCAAGCCCATGATGTAGCTGTATTTTTACATAACTATTTAGTAGAAAAACTCGATCGATCTGATGCGGGAGTTTTTTGGAATAATTTAGCCCTAACTCGCCCTCACACTGCACCATCGGTACTCTTAGAATTAGGTTTTATGATTAATCCTTGGGAATTTGAATGGATAACTAACCCAGAAGAACAAACTAAATTAGTTAGTGCGATCGCTAGTGGTATTGTAGACTGGTTTGCTAATTTTAGGTAACTTAATTGATTTGCATATGTTTGATAAATTGGACATACCTTTAAATCGTTACCAATAACAGAAAATCAAAAAACAATCATCATGAACTTAATATCAAAAAGAACAAATATAGGTCGTGTTTTATTAACTAGTTTAGCTTCGGTTTCAATGTTAGGAGGAATAATATTAAATGCTAGTTCGGCTTTGGCGATAGAAGTGAAATCTGGTGCTAATTTAGATCGGGGAATTAGTAGAATTTCTGTCGATTTACGCGACTTTATTAAAAGAGATTATCAAAATAGTCGTGTGAATAATGATTGTAAGGCAGATCTAAATAATGGACAATTAGTTATTACCTGTGACCTTAGTAATTATGTTGAAGGAGAAGGGTATTTTCCATTCAGTCAACCATCAAATCAATCATCACCATTTAAATCTAATTCTCTCAAAGAAACAAATAAAACTCAAAACCAAATAAAATAATTTTCACAAAGAGTTTGTTTAAGTTAACCTCTTTCTCATAAGTAAATTGCTGAAGATTATTCTTGGCATATCTAAGAAGTTATCTAAAAAGTAAGAGGACTAAATTATTTATACAGGGTTTTGCCTCCTAGCATTCCTGACAAGTTAAGACTAAGTTTTAGTTGTCAAGTGGTTTTCATGAATTTTAGCAAAGTATTTAATCTCTTGCTGTTATTGATTTTTGGAGCTTTCGCTCTCTTACCACATCAGGAAGCAAATATTAAATTTTCGGTCTATTTCAGTTGGCGATCGCCTTATCTTAAAAGCGATCGCCAAAAGTAAATAGCTGTCAAAAGCACGACAAGCCAAGCGTTCTAGGAATTAAATACGATGTGCAACACGATATTGACAAATTTTCCATAACCTTAACTTGTCACGAATGCTTGAATAACAATAAATAATTCAATCAAATCTTGAGGTGTTCGATGAGTATTATCAAAGTTACAAATACTAACAATTCTGAAACAGGTTCTTTAACAGAGGCGATCGCAGCTGCTGCTAGGTCGCCTGGTGAAGACATTATCGATTTTAGCGATATCGGCGGTCAAACTATTAACATTGATTCACTTCCTCTCATCGATAGCAATAACGATATTCAATTTCAAGGGTCTGGAGTAACTATCAACGGCGGTAATTTGGGTCAAATCTTTAGGATTGATGGAGCAGATGTCAGTTTTTCTAATCTAAATCTTGTTAATGGTAGAGCTTTAGGAGCAACTGGTACTAATGGAGGTGGCGGTGGTCTAGGTGCTGGTGGGGCATTGTTTATTGATACTGGCTCTTCTGTAATTCTAGAAAATGTATCTTTTAATGGCAATTCAGCGATTGGTGGTAATGCCACGGGTAATGCAGGAAGGGGTGGAAAAGGTGGTAATGACAGTAGTAACGGGGACATTGGCTCTCAAGGAGGTACTGGTGCTGGCGGTGCTGGCGGTGCTGGTGGCAGTGGAGGAACTAGAGGAGAAAGCAGGTTCGGAGATGGACGGACGGGTGGAGGAACTGGAGGAACTGGAGGAACTGGAGGCAGTGGTTCTGGTGGAGGTGCTGGTGGTGGTGGAGGCGGAGGTGCTGGCGGTGCTGGTGCTGCTTTTTCTGGAAGAGATGGAGGTGCTGGTGGTGCTGGAGGAACTGGAGGATTTGGTGGTGGAGGAGGCGGAGGTGCTGGTGGAGGAGGCGGAGGTGCTAACGTGCTATTGGGACCAACAGGCAGTGGAGGTGCTGGAGGTGCTGGAGGTGCTGGAGGTGAATTTGGAGGTGCTGGTGGTAGCGGTAACAGTGGCAGCAATGGGCAATCAACTTTTTTGGGAGACGATCCAGGGACTGGAGGTGCTGGTGGTACTGGAGGCGGAGGTGCTGGTTTAGGAGGTGCAATATTTGTTAATAGTGGCGCAAATCTAGCTCTTCTCAATACTGCCTTTAATAACAATGGTGCTACTGGTGGTAGTGGTGCAAACAACGGACAGGGTAAAGGCGGTGCAATTTTTGTCCGTGAAGGTGCAAACGTTAGGGGTTTAGATTTAGCTTTTGCTGGGAATGATAGTAGTAGTGCTAGTGGTAATTTTACGGGCTTTGGCGCACAAGATAACAATTCCGTTTATGGACTCCTTAATCAGTTGGTTTTCCCTACTATTAGCGTCAGACCTAACATTACTCCTATTGAAAGTGAATCAGGAACAGTACCAGGAAACTTTGCGCTGGAGTTGAGTTCTGCTTTTCCTGTCGATCTAGTAGTGAATTATAGTGTGGATGGAAATGCCACTACCGATTTAGATTACAGTATTCCAGGATTAGATGTTGCTACAAAAACGGGTAGTGTTTTCATTCCTGCTAATAGCACCACTGCTTTTATTGAAGTTTTACCACTAGATGATAAGTTCTTCGACCCAGAAGAAACCGTAATCCTCAATCTTTTACCTGGAAACAGGTATCAGTTAGGAGAAGCAACTAACGCCATCTTAACTATTGAAGAAGATGAACCAGAGATTAGTATTGCTGCTACTGCAACCATAGAAGAAGGTTCTAGTGGTAATGTTGCCCTGACTCTAACGAAACCCGCTCCCATTGGGGGATTAGTTGTTAATTACACCATAGGCGGTAATGCTACTGCTGAAGATGATTATCTGCCTTTAGCACCCGCTAGTGTTTTGATTCCCGAAGGAGAAACTACAGGTACGATAGAAGTTACTGCTTCGCAGGATGCAGAAATAGAAGGTGACGAGAGTTTAACAATTACTCTTGCTGAGGTTTTTGATGATGCAGAGAGACAGATCGACTATGGAGTTAATCCCGATAACTCTACGGCAAACATTACCATTACAGATCGGAATATAGATTTACCCCCCGATACCAATCCTAATGAGATAGTCCTGCTGCAAACGCAAGATAGCACCGATGTCATAGAAGGAGGTCTGAGCGATAAATATTTTGTTGCTCTGGGTAGTCAACCCACTGGCAATGTCACGATCGCTCTTACTACAGACGAGCAAATTCAAAATATTGACTCTCTAACTTTTACACCTGAAAACTGGAATCAGTTTCAGACTGTAAGCGTAATTGCGGTTGAGGATAACGTTGCCGAAGAAAATCACACCAGCCAAATAGTTCATACTGCTACTGGCGGTAATTATGAAACGCGATCGCTGACTATTAATATTACAGAAGTTGTCGATAATCAGCAGATAGCAGAGGGTTTACAATCTGCTTTAAATCAATTACAAGCGATTATTGAAGAGCAGTTATTAAGTTTAGAAATTCCCCTCGTCGGCTCTTTAAAAGATATCGCACCAGATTTTATCGGTCGTTTTAAAGATGCTGTAATCAATCAGCTTGTAACAACACCAGACTTAACTCCTCAAGATTTTAAGAGTTTGCTGGAAAATACCATTAAAGCTGAATTTGCAGATCTAGGAATCACTCTGGATGTTCTAGTAGATACTGTAGTGTCTGATGAAGAGGTTACTTTCGATCTGAGTCTTGGAAATACTTATCAGTTAGCCAATATCGATCTCTCTAGCGATTTAGGATTGCCCAGTTTGGGGTTAAATATTGATGGTCAAGCTGCTATGAATTTTGACTATGGACTAGACTTAAGTTTTGGGATTCATGATGATTTTGGTTTCTTTGTCGATACCTCGAAAACAGAATTAACCACAGGAGTTTCTTTAGAACTTAGTGAAGGTTTTAACGCCCAAGGTAGTTTGGGATTATTACAAGTTGATTTTCTCAATGATGCAGATAATCCAACTCAAGCTGGCATCGAATTTGGTTTGACTCTAGACGATTTAGATAATCTTCCCGATGCTGGAGATGACGGCGACAAGCTTACTACCGAAGAGTTACAGGGGAATTTTGAGTTTGCGGATTTGTTTACCCCTGTTTTAAATGGCTCTCTTAATGTAGGCTTAAGCAGTCAAACTAAGCTAGCAGGAGTTGACGCTTTACCCAGTTTCTTGTTCGATTTAGCTATAGATTGGGATGATTTTGGCTACGATGAAAATGGCGAGTTTCAAGAGTTATCTTCTCCTACTATTGATTTTAATAATCTTTCAGTAGACCTTAACAGTTTTATTAGCGATTTTGCTCGACCAGTACTAGAGCAAATTAACAATGTCATCGAGCCAATTCGCCCCATTATTGACGTTCTCAACGCAGATACCAAACTGTTTACCGCTTTAGGAATTGACAGTCTTTTTGGTAAAAGATTAGATGAGAATAATAACGGTCAAGTTTCTCTCATCGAATTGGTTGCAGCTTTACCTGGTAGCAGAGTTAGTACGGGTTTTATAGATGCTGTCACCAATGTTAGCAATTTGAGCGATCTAATTACCCAAATTGGAGCGAGTAACGATCCTATTACTCTAGCGTTGGGTTCTTATAGTTTGGGACAATTTAATGCCGATACAGATGCAGCTACTATTACGCCTCAAGTCACGAATCCAGTAGAAGATAGTAACGCCCAAATCAATAGACTTCCCAATAGCAATAAGAAGAGTGTCATACAGGGATTTACTAATAATGCGGGCATTAATATCCCTTTACTTACCGACCCCCAAACCGCAGTCTCGTTACTTTTAGACAAGCCCGATGTTACTCTTTTTAACTACGATCTACCTCAATTAGAACTTTTTTTAGAGCTAGAGCGAGAATTTCCTGTTGTTCCCTTCTTAGGGATATTCGGATTATTAGAGGGAAGTATCGATTTAAGTGCCAATCTGGACTTTGGCTTTGATAGCTTTGGCTTAAATCGATGGCAAGATTTGGATTTTGCGGAAAACGAAGCTTACAGAGTGTTAGACGGCTTTTTTGTTAACGATCTTGACAGTAACGGTATTGATGTTCCAGAAATTGAGGTTGATGCAACTCTTGCTGCTGGATTAGGATTAGATGTTTTTGTAGCTTCTGCCTATCTTAAAGGCGGTATTGAAGGCTTAATTGACTTAGATTTGGTAGATGTTGGCGAAAATATTGGTACTTCTGACGGTAAGATCAGAGGCTCTGAGATTACCTCCCGTTTAGATACGCCTGGAGAATTATTAGATGTTACAGGGAAAATTAATGCTTTCCTGGGTGCAGAAGTAAAACTTGCTGGTAGCACTGTCTATGACAATCATTTTGCCACTTTACCTCTTTTAGAGTTTAATTCGGGGGCTAGTGCTAGAAATAGTGGTATCGGTGCAGATGGTTATATTGCTGGAGGAACAGTTTTCTTTGATGCCAATTTCAATAAAGTTTTAGACTCGGACGAACCTTTCACCGTCACCAATGCCGATGGTAGCTACGATCTAGATATTCCTTTATATCTGTTTGATGTTGATTCAGACGAGATCATCGATCCTCAAGAAGGACAAATCGTAATCATAGATGGGGTTGATATTTCTACTAATCTGCCTCAGACTACTCCTTTAGTGGCTCTTGTAGATTCCGAAATCGATCCTTCATCGGAAGAAACCGTTAAAACTTTTGTTTCCCCTCTCAATACGATAACAGCCGAACTGAGTCAACCCGATTTTAATTCGGTTCAGAATCAAATCAAAAATGCTCTACAAATCCCTTTTGTTGACTATTTCAACTACGATCCTTTAGAAGCGATTTCCCAAGGAGATAGTGATGGGTTGCTAATCTTAACCCAGCAAGCAAAATTACAAAACTATATTTTCCAAACCACCCAAATTATTAGTAATGCCATTAATGATGATTCTCTTTCTATTGAAGATATCTCCGTAAGTGTTCTTGATGTTATCAAAGAAGAAATACAAAGAAACAACACTGTTAACTTAAGCGACCAAAGTTACGTTCGAGAGTTAATCGATCTGGCAATATCTAATTTTACCGAGCTAGACCCCGATCTAGAAATAACCGATTCTATTAGAGCTAATACAGCAGAAGAGATTGCTAATAATAATCAACAAATAGATGACAAAAAAGACGAAATTATTGCTAATGACGATTTAGCATCGGTTAATATCTCTGAAGCAATTGGAGCTTATATTTTAAACCCAGATGTCAGTCCTGAAATACCGCAAATAGTTAGTTCTCCCATTAATACCTTAATGCGGGTTCTGGCAGAACCTAAAATGACCAGAGAAGAGAGCGAAGACTTAGTTCAAACGCAATTGGATTTACCTGGCGTGGACTTACTTACTTATAATGCTTTAGAAGCGATCGCATCCGAAGACGAAGAGGAAAGAGAACGAGGATTAAAAATCTTCTCCGAACAGGCTAAGTTGCAAAATACCATAGTTCAAACTACAAATTTTCTGCAACCTCAAGTTGATAACCCAGAAATTAATGTTGCCAATCTCTTCATCGAACAATTTACTACTAACGTACAGGAAGATGACTTTAATCCTGCTTCTGACGAGGCAACAACAGCTTTAAGCAATTCTGCAACTATAAATAATCTCATTACCGATACGGTCAACTCTCTTTCAGAGGATAATGTCTCTATAGCTGATGTCCCCACGGAAGAAATTACCAATAGCATTCAACAAAACAACCAAGAAATTGATGATATTGTTGCCAACGAGAATTTGACGATAGAGGAAAAAGTAATCCAAATTGCCGAAGTTCAACAATCAGCCCAAAATCCCCAAGATTTAGAAACTCTCATTGTTAACGATCCTACTGAAAGACCCGATATTAGTAATAGTGTTCCTGATGCCAAATCCGATTTCGTAGCAATCTCAGATGGAAATCTAAATCCCATTACAATTAATGTTTTAAACAATGATATTGATGCTGATGGAGATGATTTAACTATTACAGGAGTTTATTCTGCCAATGAAATTATTGATGAAGTTAATGAAAGTAACATCAGAAAAGAAGAAGTAACTATTAATGATGATGGAACTTTAACTTATAATCTGGGGGAAGACTTTGATGGAGAAGACAGCTTTTACTATGTTGTTACAGATGGCAAAGATTTTGCTAATGCCGAAGTGGTAATTCAAGAGAGTGAAGATGTCTTAGAGTTAACTGGGGAAACCGCCCAGATTGCTTATGTGGCATACTATGGTAGACCAGCAGATAATAGTGGTCTAGGTTTTTGGAATGATGTTTTAACGGATAATGAGGTTAACTACGCTCCTCGAAGAGAGGATAGCTTAACTGGACAGGAAAGAGTTATCTATAACGATATTGTCAATCAGTTTGGTAATTCCGACGAAGCAGCTCGACTTTTTGGCGAACTTAATGACAGAGAAAAATTAAATCGGGTTTATCAATTTGCTTTCGATCGTGATGGTGACGAAGAGGGATTAAACTTCTGGCAAGAACAACTAGATTTAGGTAATGTAACTCTAGCTACTTTTGCTTTAGAAGTAGCATTGGGAGCGCAAAATGAAGATATTACTGTCTTAAATAATAAAATTGCTAGTGCCGATCTATTTTCAGAAAGCATTGATACCCAAGCAGAAATAGATGCTTATAGTGGTTCGTCTGGGGAGATTTTTGGACGAGAATGGCTAGAGGATTTTGGCGATACTATTAGTACTCAAGCCCAGCTTGATACTGCACTTGCCGATTTGGTTGGGTAAGTAACTCATAGAACAAATGCCCATAAAAATCCTTCTGTTTCTAGTAATCGACCTAATTCAGTTACTCCTGGGACATCGCGCCACAATAATGTTAAGACCGCAGCTACCATCAATCAGTTTATTTCTCTTCTTTTCACTTCCCTTGACATTATGTTCGCTATCTTAACTTGTTACGAATGGCCTCCTAGAGAAGCTAACTTTGGAGAGAGAAAGAGGTAAAAATTCACTAATCCTGGGGTAAACACGTCTACTTAAATGTAACTAACTATACTTCCCAGATAACCTCTTACTCTTTGGGTCTTCCTGTCCTTATGCTAGACAAAATATTACAATGCTAAAAGAAGATCGAGACAGGAAAAACTAATGACACAAAATATTAACTGTAAAGTAGACTGCGTTAATGGCTGCGTCTTAGGCGATGAATGTCCTAATAAAGAATATAAAGAAGAAGCCTCTAAATTTATTAACGATACTTCTTTAGACAAAATGCTGGAAATCGCCGAAATTGCTAGAAGGAAAAAATTGACCGAACCACCAAAATGGGTAATTCCTGACGATATTTAATTTAAATATTAATGGTTTGGTTAGCATTTAAAAACTTATTCTTAGAATTTTTATTAAAAAAGGCTAGAGAAAGTAACGAAGAATTATACCTTTCTTTTTAGTTTCGTACTGTTCTAGGGACGATGAACCGCGCGTACAAGCCCCCGATATGAATTCGGGTGTCAGCACCTCACCAGAACCAAAATCTGGTTTAATTTGGCAACCAGGCGACCCAATGATTAATGCCACAGAAATAATTGAAACAGAAGATGGCGAAGTTTTCCTCGTTCCACCAGCAGAAAAACAAGAATTTTTGCGACTGTTAAGATGCGGTCAAAGTGTCAAATAGGATACATTATTCAACCAATAGGGCGATCGCTTCGGTATAAACGAACCTCTCGCTAGAACAATTTCAATTGCCCAGGACTAACTGGACTATAAGGACTTCTGTGAAGATTAAGATGGCAAGCAGAACAGACCGCCTGAAGGTTAGATAATTGATTTTGAGAGGGGTCATGGTTGCGATGATGAACCTGTAATATATTAGCCGTCCATTCAGAACGAGTTAGATTCTCTGGTCTTTCCCCTGGCTTGTAACATCTCTTGCCACAGCAGCTACAGCACCAATTATTATTCTCTTTCACTATCAAAGCTAATTCTTTCCAGTTGTTGGGATACTTACTCGAATCTATAGGCATTTTGAGAAAGGCGATCGCATGGATGGAAATTATTGTATCGTAGGTCGGGCGATCGCTCTTTCTACATTTTCACTGGAGTTAACCGAATGCCACTTTAACAACGGTGTGATTAAACCTAATACCTAATGATTCTTCTGTCTTTGTTCAATAGGAGGAGTAAACGGTTTCCAGAGTTTCGGCGATTACTACTTCTGATAGAGTCAAGTAATTGTAATAATTGTTTACAATATTAGTAACAAAACTTAAAAATCAAAGAAACAACTCATTATAGATCGATTAAAGAACCATGAAAATTAGATGGAAAAAACTATTAACAAACAGTTTTATGTGGCTCAGTGCCGAAATTTTCTTGAATTGTATCGGACTAGACACGGTTGCTGACTACGGTGAATTTGTTTTTGATAGAAATTATTATCAACCTCAACAAGTTTTATCTTTGATTCTTCCCTCTTAAACCCGTATTTCTCACCCAAAGGCTCAAACCCTCTTGACAACTGCGACTCAAGCTTAACTTGTTACCAATGCCCACTGACAGTTTAATTTGAAGTTTATTAAGCACATTAACCAAAGAAAATCATGGCTATATTCTCTAAATTCTTTCCCGAACCAATTCAGAATAAGTCTAGTGTTGGTCATCTGAAAAAACGCCTCGATTGGGGTGAACCTGCCCTGACTATCATTGATGTCAGAACCAGAAATGCCTTCAATACTTGTCGTATTCAAGGTTCTATTCCTATGCCGATGGACGAACCAGCAGCTCTTACTCTTGCTAGCCTCGAACTAAGCCGTGACATCTATGTTTACGCAGAGACAGATGAACAAACTGCTGTGGCCGTCAACCAACTGCGCCAAGCTGGTTATCAAAACGTTTCCGAACTAATTGGTGGTTTAACGGCTTGGAAACAGGCTAAATATCCCGTTGAAAGTGGTAAGGGCGCATTTTAACCGAACGATAGCATAAGCATATGAAAATTTTAAATCTTGCTCTGCCAAGCTCGGTTAAAAACTCCTAGAAACGAACTTTCCGCTTCAGAATGCTCGCTCCTGTATTCAATCTAGAAATTATTATGCCCAAGGGGTGACAAGTTAGACAGGAATGACTTTCTCCGACTGAATCTTAATTCGGAATTAAAAATTTAGACTAGTCAACACCCAAGCATAAGTGACGAGTACCAAAATAGCCAAACCGATGATAGTCTCTCTTTGTGTCGTCAGCCAATGCTGCCAGCCGTGCCAAAAATAGGTAAAAGCGGCGCGACGTTCTTGAGCCAGTTCTGCTATCAATTCAGCTACTCTAGCGTCTACTTCCTCCAGGGGGATTTCACCTTGCTGATAAGCAACTTCTAGCTCATCTAGCTTGCGCCAGTATTCTTTTGTTGCTTGAAGAAGATTAGGTAACATAAACTAAAGAAATTTTCGTAAAGATTCATTACCTAAATTATAAAGAATTATTACGATGAATGCATTCAGGGACAAAATTATAGTGATTCGCGGGCGTAGATTACAATATTAAAGTATTTTTGATTGAGCGCGACCCTTTAATTACGTAATCGTTGCCATACGCCTAGGTGGGCGATCGCTCTATATCAAACAACTAAATCTTCTACCGAAGTGAATTATTATATGCTATGGAGCGAGTTTTCAAGTAATGATGCAGGGTGGTGCAGTAGTTACAGGGAATTACCGCTATCTACTATGGCGTGAATGGAATAGTCAAAGTAAAACCGTTTCCTTCATCATGTTAAATCCTTCTCGTGCTGATGCAGAGATTAACGATCCGACTATTACACGCTGTATTAACTTTGCTAAATCTTGGGGCTATGGCATTTCTAAGTAGTTACCTTTACTCTTTAGGTATTACTAAAAGAGGAGGACACGGGATGCGAGGTCTCCTCGCATCCGTGAGATGTCCGTGTTGTCCCCGACATCCCCTGTATCTTCGCAGTACCATTAAACCTCAAATGTACAATAATTGTTCGCTATTTCTTTGAACGTGAGGATGACAACAAACTCAAAAAAAAGATAGGATAAGCCTTTTAGCATTAATACTCTGTTGGTGAACATGAAGTCAGAGCGAGATATCCTCAGACAATTTATTAACCTCGTTGCTATTGTGGCTGCTTTTAGCACAAATGTTGCAGCGAATCTAGCCCCAATCAAAGGACTCAATATTGGCGAAATTTCTAATACTCTCTTTAAAGATGTGCTGATTACTCCTGCCAACTATGCTTTTGCTATCTGGGGAGTAATTTATCTGGGTTTATTTAGTTTTGCCATCTATCAAGTATTACCTTCTCAAAGACAAAATCCCCATCTGCGTCAGGTAGGTTACTTTTTAGTAGGAAGCAGTTTGGCTCAGATTGTCTGGGTGTTTTGTTTCCTATCGAGGTGGTTTTTACTTTCTTTAATAGCAATGATCGGAATTTTGCTACCTTTAATTATCATCACTCAAAGACTGGGAATTGGCAAAAAGAAGGTTTCTCGCTCTGACAAATGGTTAATTCAAATACCTTTAAGTATCTATCTGGCTTGGATTAGCATTGCCACAATCGTCAATACAGCGATTGTTTTATACCATCGAGGCTGGAATGGGTGGGGAATTAGTCCGCAACTTTGGACTGTAGGCGTGCTAATTTTAGCTGGAGTACTCGCTGCTTGGATGAGTGTAGTTAGAGCGGATACTGCTTTCGTTCTAGTATATCTCTGGGCGTTGTGTGCGATCGCTGTACGTCATCTAGAGCAACCAATTATTTCGCTCACGGCAGGGGTAGTAGCACTCTTGATTCTCTTATTACTTTTATTGAGCCATCTGCGCCGTCCCAAAATTGCTTCTGGTTCAAAAACCAACATTTGAGAATAGGATTACTATTTTCTGGTTCGGGACATGGTGAATAATGATTGGGGTTATATACTCTTAAGTTACTAGAAACCTATAAGCATTTATACTCTTCGGGTATTACTAAAAACGGACATCCTCTGTATCTTCGCGAGATCGATCTCGCCTCAGATATACGGTACTGTAACAGTGTAATTAATTATTTTCATTTTTAAATGGAGAAGTTATGAGCGATCGAGCTAATAAACTTTTAGAAGAGATAGTACAAAGAGTTAAGGATATTCTCAACGCGGAAACAGCAGTAGTAGCTGAAGTTGAAGAAGAAGAAGTTCTTTACGGGCGCAGCAGCAGTAGGCAAGCACGCCCAGGTAATCAAAGGCAAGCGAGGAGCGATCGCTACTTCTGGTTTGTGTGGGACAGCGATCGAGGGTAATTGTCCTATATTAGTCACGGAAACTGCTGGAGATCCTCGTATTAGACAAGATTACGTACAAAGTTTGGGAATTTACACAGCACTTGCTGTTCCGCTTCAATATCGGGGCAAGTTATTAGGAGCAATTATGGCTTTAAATCGAATTGATGGCAGTTTATTTGATGAAAAAGCTGAAAAACGAATGGCAGATTATGCGGATGAAGTATGTCCATCGCTATATGAATCTAAAATAAAACAATAAAAAATCTGTGTGATGCGATCGGCCCTTCGGGCTGGCACTGCGCGATCGCTATTTATCCAATTTTTTAAGGATACGAACTAACGAATCTTTGGTAAAAACATACACATTCTCGACAAATCTCAATGGTTACCAAATCTCCCTACAACAAAAAACCCGGTCACTATAAAAGTAACTGGGTTGAGAATTAATAACTAGAGAAAAAACTTTTCTTCGCTACACTTAAGCATCTTTAGACGCTCGAATGCATTCACACATAGAGGTAATTGTAGCGACCCGTGATTCTGAATCACTCCGACCTGAAATAACGGCATTATGAAGCCCCCATTAAGGTCGAAGACTAGCAAATCTCGAAGAAGACGGCTGTTTGAGTATGGGGGTAGTTACCGATAAAACGAGGTCTAGCAGCCAGGGTGTAAAACGCTGACACAATAAAGCTAGATAACTTTGCCACCCCACACAAATTTCTTCTCGATCTCGCTTCAATCCCTTTATCAAAGCCGAAGCCACTTTCTGGGCAGTCATCGGTTGGACGAAACGAAATAGTTTGAGTCCTTTAACCATATCGGTATCGGTTAAAGAAGGCAGCAAGGCGACAACTCGCACATTTTCAGGAGCTAATTCTACTCTCAAAGCTTGAGTAAATCCCACTAAAGCAAATTTGGTAGCCGAATAAGTCGCCATAGTAGGAGCAGCAATTTTGCCCATCAGACTGGAAACATTGACGATAGTTCCTTCTCGTCGATGAACCATCCGTTTGGCAATCAAACGAGTGATGTTATAAGTTCCCACTAGATTGAGAGAAACTTCAGCTTCGATTTGTGAAGGGTTGGTTTGCAAAAATGTATTTTGGTGTGCCACTCCCGCACAGTTGACCAATAAATGAATTGCTCCATATTCACGCATCGCTTTAGTTACGGCGATACTAACTTCTTTGATTTGAGTTAAATCTAAAGGCAGTACGACGACTTGGATGCGGGAATTCAAAGCCTGAATTTCTGTTGCCAATTCCGCTAATTTAGCCCCGTCACGAGCTACTAAGAGTAGTGTTTTGAGGTCTTGTTGAGCTAGGGCAAGGGCGATCGCTCGTCCGATCCCGCGAGAAGCTCCCGTGACCAGAGCAGTTTTCTGTGAAAATTTCATAAGCTTAAACCTGAGATTAATTATGTTGGCAATGCTGGAGAATTAGTGTAGAGAGATGAGCTAACTGACTTGAATCGAACTGACGAGTTCGCGCCCTTGAGGGCTTATGGGAGTGCGGCTCGTTGCCGATAGAAAAAGCTAACAACCAGCCTAAAAAGAGAACTCTTTGCTTCGTGTAGTTATCATGATGTTCCTCCTCGGTAAAATACCGAACTCGAATTGCATTCACAACTTAACAACTTTGTCGAGGGAATTTAACGTTTTTTAATAAAACCCCGAAATTGTCACATACAGCAACAGAATTCTCAGACTGGTAAAGAACTCGATGGTTTGCCGTTATGGTTGGGAGCGCGAAGCTCTCAAAGATGGGCGATCTGGGTTTTTCGTACTAGAAGTGGGCAATTATGAGTAAAGTACTCCGCTGTATCTATCTTTATGAGTCAAAGAAAGCGATCGCCTTATTCAAAAAACCCAGTCACCACATGAGTAACTGGGCTTGACTATTAATCTAGCGGTGCGACACCAAGGGAGATTTCTAACCATTGGGAACGCGCACCAAGATGATGACTAGATTTGTTATCCTTGGTCAAAATTAAGCATTCGCTTCATCAAGATTTACTTTGACTACTTTATGTTTTTCTGCTTCTGCTTTGGGTAGAGTTAGGTTGAGAATACCGTTTTTATATTCGGCAGTAACGTTGGTGTTTTGAATTTTGATAGGTAGAGGAATGACTCTAGAGAATTTGCCGTAACTAAATTCAGAGCGAGTTCTACCGTTTTCTTCAGTTTTGGTTTCGGATTTACGTTCGCCAGCGATCGATACTCTATCTGCCATTACTTGAATGTCTAAATCTTTTGCTTCCATGCCAGGAACTTCTAGTTTTAGATGAACTGCATCTTCAGTTTCGGTAAGTTCGGCAGCAGGAATTCTAGAGAAGTTACCAAAATCATCCCAATTAGCAGGAACTAAAGCATCATCAAAAAGACGGTTTAGTTGAAGTTGTAGAGAACTCATTTCTTGCCAGGGATTGTATCTTACAATTGCCATAGTTTTGTCTCTCCTTTACTTAATAGGCTGTTGAATAATTGATTAATTTAGTAATTCATTTTTATCTTCAATTAATATGTTATTGAGAGAGATAATAAAGAGTAAGTGTGGCTTGTATCCCATGCAAGGTAAGGTTTTCTGCCCGAACAAATATTAGTAGGGTAAGCTGTAATTAATTAGGTTCGGTTGATGAGTAGAAACTAACTTTAAAGAAAGATATGGATGATTTAAAAATGTGAGGCTAAACTTGACTCCAAATCTGGTCAAAATTATAA
>JBFRWK010000218.1:0-31823 GCA_051439545.1 Xenococcaceae cyanobacterium
GAGAATGAGATCGATTATCATTATCTAAAAGAGCTTAGGAATTAGATTATGGTAGCGACAACCACCAACACCGTTCCCGTCACTGTACTAACTGGCTATCTAGGTGCGGGAAAAACAAGTAGGACAAATATTAGAGGGTGCGACTGGTGGTTTTTCCTGTCTGGCTTGGAGTCAAGATGGCAAACAGTTGGCTGCTGGTGGTCAGGATGGGGAATTGATTATTTGGTCTGAGTCTAAGCGGGGTAAAGGTTTTGGGTGATTGACGCTCGCTATTTTGAACTATTTGACAAAAATCAGGCGATCGCCAATTTCTTTAATTGTGTTTTTTCTTAGTTTTAAAACAGACCAGATACAATAAAATTAAATGCAATATTGTCTAAGTACATAAAAAATTGTGGATAACTGGAATATTTTACTAGAAAGTCGAGATGATGGTCTTACTGTAGCTACTGTTCTAGAAGTTCCCAATCTTCAAACCACAGATAAAACTAAACAAGGAGCAATCGAAAAAGTTCGACAGCTATTACAAGAACGTCTGGCAAAAGCTGAAATTATTCAGATTTCATTACCTAAAAAAACTCATGAAAATCCTTTAATGAAATTTGCGGGTATTTTTGAAAATGACTCAGATTTTCAGGAAATCATGTCAGAAATAAGAGCAGAACGAGAAAATAATAGTTAAATATGACTTTATGGATTCTCGATACTGACCATACTTCACTTTTTTTAGCTGGCAATCAATCGGTAATCGCTCAAGTTGCTGAACATTATGACAGTATAGCAATTACAATAATTACCGTTCAAGAACTATTTAACGGTTGGAATGGGAAATTAAACGACCCTCAACAGGCAAATAACTTGAGTAGTCTTTATACAAAACTGTGGAAAACTACAGAATTTTTCAAGGTAATAAATATTTTAAACTTCGATCGCGATGCTGAAGCTTGCCATAACAAATTACGACAAAATAATCGTAACTTAGCTAAAAAGAGATTAGACAAAGATTTGCGTATTGCTTCTATTGCGCTGATGCAAAATGCCATAGTAGTCACGCGAAATTATAAAGACTTTTCTCAAGTTCCGAATTTACAGCTAGAAAATTGGGTAGATTAATTTTTGGTTTTGATAGTTAATGCGCCCTGCGGACACGAAGTGCGTCGAAGACTAGCAGATCCCTTCGGGATCGCACTTTCTAACTGCTTTACATAATAGTTATTCCTTGGTTAAACGGGCTTGGTTTTGATTTTTGTTTGATGAGGTGCATGATCTGAGTTTAACAGTTTTCCAAACTACACAAATACTGCTCGATAACTGGTCGATCTGGCGGAGAGATTTCTAAAGGTAATTCATTCAAATTAAAAAACCGCACTTCATACCCTTCTTTATTGTCTGCTTTGAGTTTTCCTGTAAATTTCCTTGAGGTATAAACAGCGGTTACATTAACAACTACATCTCCATTAGGGATTTGATAAATAAGTTCTTTTCCTGAAAATAAACCAAACCAATTTAACTCATCTAGTTCTAAGCCTGTCTCTTCAATAACTTCTCGTCTGGCAGTTTCCTCCAAAGACTCCCCAATTTCCATACTGCCACCTATTAGTCCCCACTGTCGATTATCTCGGCGATGTTGAAGCAGTAAACAATTTTGTTCGTTAAAAATTAATACGGCAGCACCAGCAATAATTAGAGGACGATGCCCCACTAGCGATCGAAGTTCTCGAACATAACTCATGTTTAAATCCCACTAATGATTTAAGATAGCTATATTTTCTATAATATCTAGCTAGTTAATTAATAAATGGCTTATCAAAAAAATACCCCATTAATTACAGCATTTTTAACCAATAAAATAACTATAAACATATCTTGGATTATTATTATTTCTGGTATTGTAAATAGACTAATTCAATATGTTTACAATCGTTCTCTTTGGGCTGACGAGGCAGTACTTGCTCTTAATATAGTCAATCGTTCTTATGGTGAACTGACCCAACCTTTAGATTACGATCAAGTTGCTCCTATTGGGTTTTTATGGGTTGAAAAATTCTTAGTCGAGCTTTTAGGTAATAATGAATATAGCCTCAGATTATTTCCTTTAGTAGCAGGTATTGTTAGTTTATTTATTTTTGCCCTAATTGCCCGTCGATATCTCAATAATCTTGGTAGTATTATCGCAATTTTATTATTTTCTAGTTTATCTTCTCTTGTTTACTACTCTACAGAAGTAAAACAATATTCTACAGATATTTTAATTACCTTATTACTCTGTTATTTGCTAGCACCCTATAAAAGAGGAAAAATAACTAGATCGCCAAGAACGATCGAGGTTATTTTAGTTGCAATCTTTTTATGGTTTTCCCATCCAGCAATTTTTGTTTTTGCAGCTATGGGCTTAGTTGAGTTAGTCAATACTATTTTTTATAAAAATAATAAGTATTTAAACCAAAAAATTATTGTATATGCTAGTGGTTTACTTAGTTTTTCTGTACTATATTTCGGCTTTTTAGATCGAGCTAATAATAACCAAAACTTATTTAATTCCTGGGGGGATGCTTTTCCCAATCATCCCTTAAATATTATTTGGTATTTAGACGCTTTTGGTAAATTTTTCTATAAGCCGTTAGGTTTTGAATATTATCAATTTTTAGGTTTAGAAATTAACTTCGACGTAATTGCGATCGCCTTATTTCTTCTTGGATGTTTCTCTTATTTTCGTAAAAATAAAATTATTTTATATACTATCTTATTTCCCCTTTTCACTACTTTTGCTGCTGCTGGTTTACATTTATATCCTTTTAGAAGCCGTGTAGTCTTATTTCTTATACCTTTTTTTATTATCGCGATCGCTGAAGGAATAACCTGGCTTTTTACCCGCAGACTTCATCGCCTAATTGCAATTTTCGCGAGCGTTTCGATCTTTTTGACTATTACTGCTCCTGTACTAGAATCTAGTATGACTTTCGTCCAACCAAAGCAAAAAGAAGAAATTAAAGAAGTTCTTAACTATATTCAACAAAAAAAACAACCTCAAGATATTTTATATATTTATCAAAGAGGAATTTATCAGTTTTTATATTATGCTGAAAAATATGGTTATCATCCAGGAGATTATATTCTAGGGGTAGACGATCTCGATAGTTATGATGGTAAGAAACTTTCAGAAGCAGAATGGCAGAGATATAAAAAAGATTTAGATAATTTACGGGGTAATCCCCGTGTTTGGCTTCTATTTTCTCATGTCACTCGCAATTCAGAATATCAACCAATTAAAACTTATCTCAGTACCATTGGAACAGAATTAGATAAATTTAAAACTAAAGGAGCATTTGTTTATTTATATAATTTTTTGTAGATACTTAAATACTACTATTACTCGCTCTTATGCCAATTACTCAATGTCTTCATACAGCTATTCTAGTTACCGATCTAGCCAAAGCCGAAGAATTTTATAGTAATATTTTAGGCTTACCTAAAGCAGAAAAGCGATCGCTAAAGTTCTCTGGAAGCTGGTATCAAATAGGGGAATATCAAATTCATTTAATTGTTAATTCTGATTTTAGTAACCAGATATTCAATCCAGATAAATGGGGGCGCAACCCCCATATTTCTCTAGGAACAGATAATTTAGCTGAAATTATCGCTAAGCTACAAAGTCGAGGCTATCCCGTGCAAATGAGTTCATCTGGTCGTGCTGCCTTATTTACTAAAGACCCAGATGGGAATATTATTGAAATTAGCCAGATTTAATCTTTTTTTAGGGTTATATGCCTCAAGAAGTATGGCAAAAATTGGAAATAATCGACTGGAGTCAAATCTTACTTGATAGTTTCTGCCACCTATTCGGTTCGGAATTAATAGCGAGAAACGGTACTGCGATCGAGCAAGCAAAATCTCTCTTTTTTGCTCCTTTTGTTGTTGTTTCTCACGGGACAGAAGCCGATCCAGTTCTGAATTATGGTAATCAAACAGCCTTAAAGCTTTGGGAAATGAATTGGTCTGATTTTACTAAGACTCCCTCTCGTTTGACTGCCGAACCCATAAATAGATCGGAAAGACAGAGAATGTTACAACAAGCATCTCGACAAGGCTACATAGATAATTATTCTGGAGTCAGGATTTCCAGTACTGGTAAAAGATTTTTAATTCGCCAAGGAACTATTTGGAACTTACGCGATCGATCTAATAATTTTTGTGGACAAGCTGCTACTTTTTCCCAATGGCAAATGATAGAAAGTTAAGAATTAAGTGGTCGTGCGCTCATTGATTACCTGTTTGAGAAGCGTTAGTAGTTAGTCGTTAGTAAGAAGGCGGTTACTGTGTAAATAATTTTGCCTAGGTACTTATTTTTTCGATCGAGAAAAACTAGAATAATAAATCAACTGTTTATTCTCTTGGTGGGTTTTACTATAAATACACCGAGATGACTTGAGATTTTTTAGACAAATCTGAATCATGGAAATGGGACGATTGAGTTGATGGCTTATTTCCTTAGCAGAAAGACCTTGAGGATTAGCCATAATTAACCTGATAATTTGCTGTGTTGTTGTAAGTCCTGGTGTAGGCGTGACAATTCGGATAGACAAAGCTTTGTATCTGCAATAATTTTGTCTAACTATATTTCCCAATTCTCTGTTGAAATTAACAGTTTTTTGATTAATTTCTCTATTCCACTTTTATTACGACGTATATTTTTTCCTTTAGGTAGCAAGACTGCATGATTAATGGGGATATATAGCAAACCTCTCGATCGAAACTTGGGTCTATTAATACAGAGGGAAAGTTGAGTTTGATATGACCCAAAAACTGAGACAAGAAACATTAATCACCCTAATCGAAAAAGCACAAAAAGGCGATCATCTGGCTTACAGTCACATTGTGAGGCAGTTTCAGGATTTAGCAGTAGGTTATGCTTTTTCGATCCTTAGAAATTTCTCTTTAGCAGAAGAAGCTGCACAAGAAGCTTTTATCGAGGCTTATCTTAATCTAGATCGACTCCGTAATCCGAAAGCATTTCCTAGCTGGTTCAAAAAAATTGTCTTTAAACATTGCGATCGCACAATCCGAGGAAAACGTCCTTCTTTTGTTTCTTTGACTCACACAGAGGAATTAATGTCATCTCAACCTAGTCCTCTAAGTATTGCCGAGATTGGGGAATTAAAAGCCAAAATCAGTCGAGTAATTGAGTTATTACCAGAAACCGAGAGAGAAGTTGTTACTTTGTTTTATCTTAGCGATCGCTCTCAAAAGGAAATTAGTACTTTTCTGGAAATTCCCATCTCGACAATTAAAAACCGTTTACATAGTGCCAGAAATCGACTCAAACCAGAACTTATGAACATGGTAGAAAACTATTTAGAAAATCAGCGTCCTTCTCAAGATAATACTTTTGTTAATAAGGTTACTCAAACCTTTGAAGCTGCTTGTCGTGGCGACATAGAAACCATACAAACGTCGATCCAGCAAGATACTCGTTTAGTAAATATCCAAGATAAAAATGTTCAAACTACACCACTTCATTTAGCTGCACATCGGGGTTACTTAGACATCGTTAAATTACTGATAGATGCTGGTGCTGATGTCAATGCTGAAGAAGGTAACTATAGTAAAAGTAATCCATTACATTGGGCAGCAAAAGAAGGTAATTTGCAAGTAGTCAAACTTTTAGTAGAAAGTGGTGCAAAGCTTAATGTTAAGGATAATTGGTTTAATCTGACTCCCTTTGGTTGGACGATCCTGGTTAATTGTCCTTTTGACGAAGGTAAGCTCGAAAATCGTCACCCCGAAGTAAGAGAATATCTACTCAGTCAAGGAGCGCAATTAGATATCTTTAGTGCGATCGCTCTTAAGGAAAAAGATGTAGTTAACTCTTTAGTTACAGCTAATCCAGCCATTCTTAAAGACAGATTGGGTTTTGTAATGGATGAGTTTCAACCTCTCCATTTTGCCATTAAAAATATGATGCCCGAAACAGTAGAACTTTTGCTAGAAAAAGGTGCTGATGTTAATGCTCTAACCAGTTTGGGTGTCACGCCTCTTTGTATGGCTACCAAAATCGATCATCAGCAGATTATTGAATTACTAATGGCAAATAATGCCAATATCGATCTAGATACTCTAATTGTTGCCGAAAGATGGGAACAGGCTCAAGCTTTATTTGAGACAAAACCTAATATTATTTCAGAAAAACCATTATTACTTCATTACACAATTCGACGTGGTTTGACAGCAGCAACCTCATGGCTGATAGAAAGAGGTGCAGATATTAACATCAGAACTAAATATTTATTAGACGATTTTGTTGCTAGTTTGACACCATTACAGGGAGCAATTGAAGCAGAGAGAGTGGAAATAGCGCAAGTTTTAATCGAGGCTGGAGCAGATGTTAATGCTAAAACTATTGGAGAACTCGAATTAACTCCTTTACAAGATGCAGCAGCTATGGGAAATCTAGATTTAATTCGCTTGCTTGTAAAACATCAAGCCAATCTTACTGATAAAGATGATGTTCATAATTATACCCCTCTTGATTGGGCAAAAGAATTTGAACAAAAAGCAGCAGTTGAACTGTTACAGCAGCTTGAAAAATCAAAATTGTAATAGTAACTAGCAGCTAACAGATTAATGTTAACAGTATTTATGCAAATTCTGAAAATGATACAGTAATTTGAGGTAAAGGCGATCGCGCGATCGCTTTTCATATTAGTATTTGTTTGCTCGATCGATATGCAAAAACCCTGGATATATACGAGATTCAATCGCAGAATATTTTTGACAATACTTTTTTTTATCCTTGCCTCCAGACAAAAGTATGTAGCAAGAGAACTAAATACTACTAAATGTGATTGGTGTTGGCTTGGTGCGGTAACGAATAATACCATCACCATCAAAGCCAAACTTAATAATCGAGTTCGAGAAGAAAAGAATTATATTCAGATTTTTTATAGTCAAAATCCCGATCTAAGTCCTAATAATAAGGAAATTAAAAAAGTTCGATCGACTTCTTTGACTAACCAAATAGCTACATTTAACTTGGTCGATCTAGAAGAAAACACTCTTTACTACTATGTAATTATCGCAGATGGTCGAAGATATCCGCACGATCGAACTCTAAAATTTAAAACAGTAAAAGTCAATAAACCCTACAGTTTTGCTATTGGTTGTTCTTCTTGTGCGGGTGGTACGCTAGACAAATATATCAGTTCGGGATTAAGCAATAGTAAAGTATTTGATGTTATTCGTCATTACCAATATAAAGATGAGAATGGGCAAGATTCTAATTTAGCACTATTCATTCATATGGGAGATTTACATTACAGAAACGATTTTCCTTCTCTTGGTTTAAAAGAAAAATATCTCGATGACTATAGGAAAAATTTCGATTTAGTAATGGCACAACATCGACAGAGAAATCTTTATCAAAATATTCCTCTTGCCTATATTTGGGACGATCATGACTATGGAACTAATGACTCTGATGGCTCTTATCCTCTAAAATATCTTGCCAGTGAAGCTTATAGAGAACAAGTACCCCATTATCCTCTGGTAGAGAGATTAGACAAAACAGAAAATCGAGGTGCAATCTATCAATCTTTTGTCATTGGTAGAGTAAGGTTTATCATGACTGACAGTCGTTTCCATCAAGATTCAGTGGAAATAGAAGACAATATAGACAAAACTCTGTTAGGAAACAATCAAAGAGAATGGTTATTCGAGCAACTAAAAAAAGGAAAAGAAAATCAACAAGATAATCGAGAAGGACTAACTATCTGGGTTAATAGTATTCCTTGGATAGGAAGACCAGATGATTATAAAACTAAGGCATGGAATAGATTTTCTCAAGAAAGGGAAAAAATTGCCAATTTTATTAAAGAGAACGAGATCGATCGATTACTAATGCTCTCAGGAGATGCCCATATGTTAGCACTGGATGATGGCAAAGAAGGTACAAACAACAACTATGCCACGGGTGGTGGCGGTTCTTTTCCTGTAATTCATGCTGCTGCTTTAGATAGCAGACCATCCTTCAAAGGCGGTTCTTATAACGGTAAAAATTATATTGTTAATCCAGCAGCAATAAAAAGTAAGGATGGTGCTATCAAAGGTAAAGGACAATGGGGATTATTAAATTTTAGCGATGATGGTAGCAAGATTGAAGTTAAAGTCGAATTAAAACGAATGAAAGATACATTAATTCAACATACTTTCATTTTTGATTAATTGATGGCTTACTTAAAAACCAGATTGGGAAATTTAACCTTGTAAAATAGCTCTAAGCTCTAAGCCTTAAGCTCTAAGCTTGGCATTCGGAGAAGGAGATCGATAAAAAAGCTTTTAGCTCGCTTGCTCGCTGTGAATAGCTGTAAGCTGTAAGCTAACAACTAACAACTAACAACTAACAACTAACAACTAACGACTTAAAGCTGCCGTCTGAAAAAACTCAATATATTGTCGATATCCACCAGGAAAAACTACATTTAAAGTTAGAGGATCTTCACTATCTCTCGCATCTCCAGGTCCTTCAGTAACTATCAATTCTTCTAAAAAAGGTTTATTTTTCGTATTATTAACTTTTTCGAGTTTTAGAGGTTTTCGGTTTTTAACCTCTCCAGCACTACTATCAATATAAACAACGATATTATCTGTATTAAACTTTCTACCTAGATCTTGTACCAAATGTAAAAAACCGCGATCGCTACCTCCCCTTCTAAAAATCAAAGAATCTTGTTTTATCTCTACTTTGCTAGTAACGGTATCTCCTACTCCAATAATTTTAGGCATTATTTGGGGGTCAAAGCTTTCTGTTACTAAACCGAGCAATTCTTGATGGTTTTGAGGTGCATTTCTTGCATTAAAATTTTCACCTAAAGGATAAGTTCCTGTATGCAAATAATAGTAGTGATTGAGGATAACTAGCACGCCTACTTCTTTAACTGCTCCCCTCAACATAAACTGAAAATCTGTAGTTCCCGAATCTCCTGCTTCTGCTGGCTGCATAATTTCTTTGCCCTCATTATCTCTACCTAAGTTAGGAGCATAATGAACAAAAAACGAATTTTCTAGACCTTTTTTTTCTGCTTCTTGTAGCAGTTTATCCATCAAATTTTTAATAACTTGTTGGAGATTTGCATAAATTTCTGGCCGATCTTGAAACACATCATAAAATACATTTAAATTAGTTGTTGGGGTTACTTTATTATCTAATATTGATGCGTGAATATAGGCTTTAATTTGATTTTCTGCTAACCCATAATTATCTTGTTGAAAAAATTCTGTTAAAGTTGCCTCTATTTGATTGGGTACTGCTTTCAAAAAAGCTAATTCTACATCTTTAACTCCTGGATGAGACACATTACCATAACGGTCTTGCCACTGTACGCCACCTCCTGCCAAACCAGGTAAATATAGACCTTTCTGCTTAATTAATTCAGGGTTATCAAAGGCTTTTTCCACAATCCGATTAACGCCTCGTCTGCCAATATGTTCGCCATTAGTAAGAACAAAAAAATGTCGATCGAAAGATTTAGTCGCCTCTAAATACTGTCGCTCGATTTTTCTGGTTAAGGGGTCTTTGACTAAACCCATACAAACACCATCGAGGTCTTGAATTATCAGAATATTTTTTGTTTCTTTCAGTACTCGAATTAATTCTTGATGATCTAAGGATAAAGAGCGTTGACTTAAAGGAATAGATTTAGCAGTCATTATTCTTTTTATTATTGAGGCAAAATAAATTAAGAGGAGACCGCAGATTCACAACGTAATTTAATCGAAATTAAACTACTCTGCCAATCCACAATCTCCCCTCATCTTATACTTTCGTATTGGAGATTCGAGTTAATTAATAACCAGTTTTCCGATAAGGTACAGAACTTAGACTAATATTCATTGCCGATACCTTAGGTGGTATGTTACCTCTTTTTGGTAAACTACGAGCCATATCCATGTACAAGGAAGGATCGCCAGCTTTGGGTTTTTTCTCTTGAGGAGTAAAACGACGTACTTCGGTTTGCCAAATAATTTGAGGGAAACCTAAAATAGCGCGATAATACTCATCATATCGAGGAGATTTGAGATTAAAAGGTTGTTCTCCCATATCTCGGCTTGGTAATGAGCGACGACGCTGAAAAGGAACAATGTCGTAGCCGAAGTTTTCTATGTATTCTTCGCTATCTAAAAGTTGGTCGATAAATCCTTCAATCCCTTTAGTAGCTACGACAATTGACCAAGCGATTTTTTCCTTTTCGTTATAAACATCGCGTCCTAGTACTCTTTGGACGCATTGTTCTACAAAGCGATAGTTGCTGTTTTTCTCATAAAAACTATTTTTAAAAGTTGGAGAAAGCAACAGTCCACGAATAAAGTCGCGTACGGTAATTTGACCATTCCGCAATTGAGATTCGAGGAAGGTTTCGCGATCGGATTTGAAGGCATGGAAGAAAATCTGACGATAAGCTGCTTCGATTAATTCATCTAAGGCGGTGTTATCGAGTAGATTTTCGGTTGAGTAAATTTTAGGTTGGCGATCGCCACCAATGTCATACCCACTTACACGAGAATTTTGTGATTTGGGTTTATAATCCAGTAGAGGAATAGACAAGTCAAGACCTCCGCATATCTTGAATAATTTAAAAAAACTTATACACGATCATACGGTAGTTGGCGACACAAAATTAAGGAAGGTTACAAAATATTACAGAGTACGTTGGTAACTGAGATATTATCAACAAAAATAGATTACCAACCCGTGACCGCATAAATAAAACGATTTCCTGACTTATTTTCTAGGTTTTCTTTTGTTACTTCCGTTAAGACTCTCGATTCGGCACAAAAAGTAGCAGTATTGAATCCACCAAATCTCTGTACTGTACTGCTCCGCAAGCGTAAGTTAGGGTTAACAAACCAAAAACGCTCTACAATACTCATTGTCTCATATTCGGTGACTAAAACTAAGCCGTCTTCATCGTCCATTTCATACAAACCAGCTACAGGAACAATTTCCGCATAACCTCTTTCTCTTAATAATTTTCCTTTACGGGGGTTATCTCCATCGGGAATAAGCGCAAATACGGTCGTGCCTTCATGATTTTCATTTTCTTTATCCCAAGCCATCGAACCATCCCAGCTAACAAAAGCTCCTCCAATAGCTAAATTAGGCTCGACATCGTGCATCTGACAAATTTCGCTGATTCTTACGTCATCTGCTGTTAGGGTTTCTACTTTAATATCCGAGCCTCCAGTTTCTGCTCTCCTAAAAGGCAAATGATGGGTTGTTCTCTGCGATCGCCAGTTCCCAGCACTACGCTGAAAAAATTCCATTGCGTCTTTAATTCGATCCATCTATTTTTATTTTCCTAATTTATCTATAAATATCAATATATCTATTATTGGTTTGATTTACTGGTTGAGGACTCTATACATCTGAATTTATCCTCAATACTATTTTTTTTATTTTTTGTTGCATCTAATTACACCAAAAATTGGGTTCAACGATAAAAATAACTGTTAATTTTTATTGCAAAGATTATTTATGGCTTGACAAGGTAGACATTTTAATTTCTAAATGCTAGATTTATTTCAAATTAAAAGAACTATAGTCCTCAACCAAGAAGGATATGTTTAATAGGGCATTCGATCGTGCCAAGGAGAATAGTTATGGAAAGTTCTGCTCAATTAACCCTAGAACAGCAATTTAAGTTACAAGTTCTTAAAGACCAAGTCCAAGGATTAAGTCAAGAACAAGCTCAAGAGTACCTAATTGAAATGTTTCGTCAGATGATGGTCAAAGACAATTTAATGAAACATTTACTCAAAAATGCTTAAAGCTGACAGATTACGATAACCGTTAGTCGAAGTCCAGCTATGGTGTGGAGTAAGCTAAATGGATAAGTTACAAATCAAAACAAAAAAAAGGCTTAGTTTTTGACCGCATTCCGCAGTCAAAAACTAAGCCAAAAGTGAACTTGGGAATGACGCTAATCAAACTTGTTCATTTTAACTCTAAGGACTTCACACCGACAAAATAAAAAAATCAAGAATTAAGAAAATCAGAAGAAATAAAACTAGTTATCCTGAAACGTAGAAAATTATTTAAGGCTAAGTAGCTGTAAGAAAACCCTACTTTTGCAGAGCTTGAGCAACCATATCCCCATCTCGATTACTGAGTTATTGACGCTTCAGTAGGTAGATTTGTCACAAAAGTAACCTTATACAATTGAGTGGGATAATGAGTACATTTACTAAGAAATCTACGATCTATGGATAGGGATAAATTAGAGAATAACGCCTTGCTCTCAGCTAGAGAGTTAGAAATTTTGGAGTTAGTTGTTACTGGTTTAAGTAATCTCAAAATTGCTCAAATGCTAGATATTAGTAAGAGAACAGTAGATAACCACATCAGTAATATCTTGAAAAAAACTCATACCGATAATCGAGTGGAGCTAGTTAGATGGTCTTTACAATGGGGTAAAGTTTGTCTTAACAATGTCAATTGCTGTCCTCTACCAGAATATAACAAATCTGAAGAAACCAGCGAAGTAATATCTTGACGATAGGTTTAAGGATAAGTGTAAGAGCCAGAGAAAAAAGTCTTTTAAGAGTATCTGTCTGTCAACGCTGAAAATATGCTGAAAATATTATGGTGATGGGGAGAGAAACAATTTCTCCTTAACATTTTGTCACAACTCAGGAGCTAACATACATCCATCACTATTAAGACAGTCTATTAATAGCTGAATTGTATATTAGTACTCTCTATGTATTTTTTTCTCTTCGGCATTAAAACACTTATTTCTACCTATCTGATGGCGAGTTTTAGTTCTCAATCTTGCTTTGTCGGTGATTCCATTTAGTCAGTTACTTAGGATATAATCGCGATCGAATTTTCTCGTTTAGGTGATTTTTGCATAGGGTAACTTATTTCCACGATATATGTATTTAATTTCTTGGAAATGGAATAATCGCAAAATAACCTTAAAGGAAGAAAACCATGAAAAAACTTCTGCTAACGGGAACTATACTTGTAGCCTCTTTGTTTTCTAATTCTAGCTTGGCACGAGAAACAGAAATAGACCTTTTTACCCTATGTTCTAAATTTCCCCTCAATAGTCGTTGTGAAGGATATGAAACTCCTATTCCCCTGAAAGAAAGAACTGGAGAACTAGCTACCTGTAAATTTAATCGCGGTAAAAGTCAAAAAACAGAACGGTGTAAAATAAATTTAGCAGAATCGGGCTTAACTATCTATCAAGAAGAAGGAAAAGCGATCGAGCAGTTAGACAACCAAAAAATTAGTACAGAAAGTTCTATCCCTCTAGACAAAGTTTTTATTTTTAACCAGCAAATTTGGAATGGCGTACATCGTTGGGAAATTGGCTTTTTGGTAGATGTAGAAAATAACAGTAGTAATCTGACTAATTCTTTGGTAATTCTTGCCAAGTCTGAATTATCTCAATCCATCGCAGAAAAGCTAAATGCTTCTACTAAGATTGACGAAAATCGTAGTTCCCTCTCCCAAGCAGGAGTAACCACCACAGAAAATAACTCTAATATTACTCAACAAATTCAGCGTTTATTAGAAACAAAAGAATGTATTCGTTGTGACTTGCGTGGTGCAGATTTAAGTCATACAGATTTAACCAATGCTAATCTAGAGGGGGCAAATTTAAGTAATGCGAACTTAAATAATGCGAATTTAGAAGAAGCTTATTTAGTTAGTGCAAATTTAAGTCAAGCCGATCTTACTGCTGCTGACTTGGGTGCTGCTAATTTGACTCTTGCTCTTTTGAATAACTCTATTTTAAAAGAGAGTGATTTGCAGGGAGCTAACCTCCAGAAAGCAGAGTTACAAAAAGCTAATTTACAAGAAGCATATTTACGCGCACCAGCGTTTTTACAAGAAGCTAATTTAGAGGGAGCTAATTTGAGTAATGCTGACTTAAGAGGAGCTAATTTAGATAAAGCCAACTTAACCGCAGCGAATTTCCAAGGTGCTAACTTTAAAGATACTAATGTAAAACTTAAAAATATTCCTGGTAATTACACTATTGGTGAAAGATTATTCGATCGATTCATTTTTCCCGTTTTTGCTTTTAGTAACAGTGGCGTAGATTTTAAGACTAGTTTAAAAGAAGCAAATTTGGAAGGGGCAAATCTTCAAGGAGCTACTTTTGAAGAAGTTTCATTAATTGGTGCTAACCTTAAGGGTGCAAATCTTACCGATGTAAAATTTGAAGAAACCGATCTAAGCGAAGCAAATCTTTGCGGTGCAACTATGCCTGATGGCACTATAAGCGATCGAGAATGTTAATTAAATAGTAGCTATTAGTCAATTAGCGCGTAAAAAAGCGATCGAGCAGTACTTTTACTTCGCTCGATCTCGGTTTAATACTGATGCAAAAATTATAATTAATTGCTTCTAAACTCACCCTTACTCCGCCACCAGATATAGCAGTACAAAGTTAAGTTAGGACATATAGGTTATCGGCTCGAAGTAGCAATTAGCAAATAGTAAGTAGCAAGTAGCAGTGTTTCAATCATGTCCTAATCTATATGCGTAATGCTATATTTGGAATTTTCCCAATCTAAGAGGAGAAGAAATATCCTATCAATGGCTCGATCGCGATCGATATTGGCTCATACCTAAAAAAAACCTGAGTTTGGGATAAAAAGGTTATTGGTTAGAATAGCTATTAGCTATTAGTTCTTAGCTTTTCGATCGAGTTCTATAAAGTAATTAAATAAATTAGAGAAAGGCTGTATTTTTATTTACGTATAATTAGGCATATTAGCTGCAAAAACTTTACCTGATTTTAGTATTGATTGCTCTTTTTTTAGTCGATCGCTTTAGATGAATTGGGAATTATCTTAATAAAGATTAATTTTTAAATTTAATTTAAGGCGATTTTGATGAAGAGAATTTTTAACTTATTAATTTTATCTACTATTTTAACTACTATTCCTACCTCTACCTATGCTCAAAATCGCTCGGGTTGTTTTATGGTAGATGAGCAAGGAAATCCCCTCGATTTAAGTCATCTTTGTGGTAGTTCAAACAATAATAATTCTAACGGAATATCTACTTATGGGCGTAGATCGGGAATATTTACTGCCAAAATAAAAAGAAGACAGTATGGTATACCTGTAATCGATGTTAAATTCGATGACCAACACATTTTTGAAATGATGTTAGATACTGGGGCAAGTTTAACTATGCTAACTCCAGCTATGGCAGATACTTTAAAGTTTAGAGCAGATGGAATCGTATATATTAATACTCCTAGCGATCGCCGAGTGGAAGTTCCGACAGGTATTTTAGATTCTGCTTCTGTTGGTGGTGTTACTAGTAATAATATTCGTGTAGCTGTTTCTTCTTCTCTACCTTTAGGACTTTTAGGGCAGAATTTCTTCGGTCACTACGATATTACAATCAAACAAGATACGATCGAATTTCGTAAAAGATAACACAAAGGTGGGCAATGCCCACCCTTTTAAATTAGGCTAACAACTCTAGAGGTAATCGTTTAAAGGTTAAACGCTCATCTTCGACATCGACAAAGATAGTATCTCCAGCTTGGAATTCTCCTCGCAAAATTGATTTAGCGATCGATGTTTCTAAATATCTTTGGACTGCGCGTTTTAGTGGTCTAGCACCATAGACGGGGTCATAACCTATGTCTGCTAAGAAATTCAAAGCAGATTCTGACATTTTCAATGATAGTTTTTGTTCGGCTAAACGCTTTTCTAAACCTTTTACTTGCAGTTTAACTATTTGCTGTAGTTGCGACTTAATTAAAGCATGGAAGATAATAATTTCGTCGATACGGTTGAGAAATTCGGGACGGAAACTATTACGCATAGCATCCATAACTCGCGATCGCATTTCTTCATATTGGGAGTCATCTCCAGCAATATCGAGGATATATTGCGAACCGATGTTACTGGTCATAATAATAATAGAATTGCGAAAATCTACAGTACGACCCTGAGAATCAGTTAATCTACCATCATCGAGGATTTGCAGCATGATGTTAAATACATCGTTATGGGCTTTTTCAATTTCGTCGAAGAGAATAACCGAATAGGGACGACGGCGAATAGCCTCGGTGAGTTGTCCTCCTTCTTCGTAGCCAACATATCCTGGAGGCGCACCGACTAGACGAGAAACGCTGTGTTTCTCCATATATTCGGACATATCGATCCGCACTAAAGCTTCTTCGGTGTCGAATAAATTGGTAGCCAAGGCTTTAGCGAGTTCGGTTTTACCTACTCCAGTAGGACCGAGGAAAATAAAACTAGCGGTAGGACGATTTGGATCTGCTAGTCCCGCACGAGAACGTTGAATAGCATCTGCTACGGCAGTTACAGCTTCTTCTTGTCCGATTACTCTTTCGTGTAATTCATCTTCTAAGTGAAGCAGTTTTTCTTTTTCCGATTCTACCAGCTTACTAAGAGGTATTCCCGTCCATTTAGAGATAATTTCGGCAATATCTGCCTCTACTACTTCTTCTCGCAAAAGAGTACGCCCTGTAACTTGTTTTTCTTCCAGTTTGCTTTCAATCTCTTTGACTTGACGCTGCAAATCGGTTAATTTACCATAGCGCAATTCCGCAGCGCGATTGAGATCGTAATCTCTTTCTGCTTGTTGAATTTCCAAGTTAACTTTATCGATTTCTTCTTTAATTGTTTGAATTTTATCGATAACTTCTTTTTCTGATTGCCATTGAGCGTTTAACTCCGACTGTTCTTCTTTAAGATTAGCTAATTCTTCTTCGAGTTTACTAAGTCTTTCTTTAGAGAGTGCATCTTCTTCTTTTTGTAAAGAAAGACGTTCCATTTCTAACTGAAGAATTTTACGATCGATCTCGTCTAGTTCTTCTGGTTTAGAAGTAATCTCCATTTTTAGTTTAGCTGCTGCCTCATCCACCAGATCGATCGCCTTGTCGGGCAAAAAGCGATCGCTTATATATCTATTAGATAAGGTTGCTGCTGCCACTAAAGCTGTATCGGCAATTTTGACCCCATGATGAACTTCATAACGTTCTTTTAGTCCCCGCAGAATAGAAATAGTATCGATCTCATTGGGTTCATCTACTAAAACAGATTGAAAACGTCTTTCTAGGGCTGCATCTTTTTCGATATACTTGCGATATTCATCGAGAGTAGTCGCCCCAATACAGCGCAATTCTCCTCTAGCTAGCATGGGTTTGAGTAAGTTACCCGCATCCATTGCCCCTTGAGTTGCCCCCGCACCGACAACGGTATGAATCTCATCGATAAACATGATGATATTACCTTCCGACTCGGTAACTTCTTTGAGTACGGCTTTGAGTCTTTCTTCAAATTCCCCGCGATATTTTGCCCCTGCAATGAGCGCACCCATATCTAAAGCGATTAATTGGCGATCGCGTAAAGATTCGGGAACATCTCGGTTAACAATTCTTTGGGCTAATCCTTCGACAATTGCAGTTTTACCTACCCCTGGTTCGCCAATAAGTACGGGATTATTTTTAGTCCGACGGGAGAGTATTTGAATGGTACGACGAATTTCTTCATCTCGTCCGATTACGGGATCTAGTTTACCTTCTCTGGCGAGTTGAGTTAATTCTCTACCGTATTTTTCTAAAGATTGATATTTACCTTCTGGATTTTGATCGGTTACTTTTTGATTACCCCGCACTTGTTTAATTATCTCCTTCAGTTTAGATTCAGTTAAACCAAATTCTTGAAATAGTTTACGTCCCCAGCGATCGTCTTTAGCGTAGCCTAAAATTATATGTTCGATCGAGATATATTCGTCGCCAAATTCTTGACGGTATTTTTCTGCGCGATCGAATAAACTATCTAAACTACGTCCTAAATAAATCGAATCCCCTAAGTTGGATATTTTCGGCTGACGGTTGATAAATTCATCGGTTTTATCTCGCAGCCTTTGAACGCTAATATCTGCCTTATTGAAAATACTAGTCGCTAATCCCTCTTCTTCAATTAAGGCTTTAAATAAATGTTCGCTTTCTATCTGTTGATGTTGATTTTGTTTGGCAATATCAGGAGTACGCACTACCGCACCCCAAGCTTTTTCGGTAAATTTTTTCGGATCTGTTGGTTGCATAGGCTGAGGTTAAATTTAAAATAAGATTACTTGTGTAGTTGTTTTATACTGTGATACCGTCAAATAGCTCGCTTGCTCGCTGTGAATAGCTGTGGTCAAAGCCTAGTAGATTATTGACGATATCAATATAATTACTTTAATTGTAGTGATTTTGACCCCATTACCTGGGGAGGATAACTCTACTACCGAAGTCTGGTTTTTCCTCTTTTTTTATCCGAATCTAATACTGTTGACAATATATTACCTTTTGCCAAAGGCGATGCGCTCTCTCTAGAATTTATGCTTAATCCTTACGCCAAAACCAACGCATAAATAATTTTTCCAATTCGACCCAAACAAAGATTAAAGTACTAAAACCAAGGCAAATTAGAATTTGCTCTCCAGTCAAAGGTTGAGTGTCAAAAAAGTCCCGTAGAGGTTCGAGGGTAACTAACATTAACTGTAAGAAAGTGGTGACAACTACTGCTACTAATAAATAAGGATTAGACCAAGGATTCAATTCTATAGTTAAACGATGGTGCGATCGCACGGCTAAAGCGTGTCCCATTTGCGCAATACAAAGACTGGTAAACACCATGGTTTTCCAAGATTCGGGATGATCGGATGCTTGCCCCGCATTATATGCCCATACCATCAGAGCGATCGTAATCAAAGCAAAAATAATGCCGATCCGAATAATATATGCACCAAGTCCCTTAGCAAAGACACTTTCTTGCGGAGCGATGGGTGGACGACTCATAATATTGGGTTCGGCGGGTTCTACAGCTAAAGCTAAAGCAGGTAAACCATCTGTAACTAAATTCATCCAGAGAATTTGTAGGGGAGTTAGGGGGACATCTGGTAAGCCTAAAATGGGGGCAGCAGCAATTACGATAACTTCCCCGACATTACTACCGAGAATATATTTAATAAAGCGACGAATATTACTATAAACAACTCTTCCCTCTTCGGTAGCTGCGACGATGGTAGCAAAATTGTCATCCAATAACACCATATCACTAGCTTCTTTACTTACATCCGTGCCAGTAATACCCATAGCAATGCCAATATCTGCTTGTTTGAGGGCAGGAGCATCATTAACGCCATCTCCTGTCATAGCGACAAATTTTCCCTTTTTTTGCAGAGCTTGAACTATTCTAAGTTTATGTTCTGGAGAAACACGTGCATAAACATTAATCCGATCTACTTCTTGTTCTAGTTCTGCTGCCGATAAATTGGCTAATTCTTGTCCATTCAACAGACGATCGCCTTCTTGAATTATGCCCAATTGTTGGGCGATCGCTCTAGCTGTGAGGGGGTGATCTCCTGTAATGACGATCGGTTTGATTCCTGCTTGTTTGCATAGTTGCACGGCTTTTTTTGCCTCTGTTCTGGGGGCATCGAGCATTCCTACTAACCCCAACCAAACGAGCTTCTGTTCTACGCTAGTTTCGTTTTCCGTATCGGGAATTTCTGATAGGGGTTTATAGGCAAAACCTAAGACTCTTAGGGCTTTTTCTGCCATTTTCTCATTAGCTCGGAGAATTTGTTCTTTTTCTGCGGGGGTTAAGGGTAAAACTTCTCGTTCCAATTGATAAAAGCCACACCGTTCTAAAATTAATTCTGGCGAACCTTTGGTAAACATCAAATAAGGAGAGGCGATAATTTGAGCTAGTACCTCAATATTTCCCTCACAAATCGTACTCATCCGTTTTCTTTCGGAAGAAAAGGGTAATTCACTAATTCTACGGCTTTTACTGTTAAGAGTTTGTTGCTGAAGATTAGCTTTTCCTGCTAGAGCGAGTAATGCCCCTTCCGTCGGATCGCCGATAATATTCCATTCTGCTTGTTCGTCTTGAGATAAAGTAGCATCGTTACACAGAATGCAAGCTACTAGAAGAACAAGTAATTCTTGATGTGCTTCTGGTTCGATTTTTTGTCGATCGCGATCGACAAATTCTCCTTGGGGTTGATAACCTTTCCCGCTTACCTGCCAACTATTACCGAGCGTCTCTACTTGTTGCACCACCATTTTATTTTGAGTTAGCGTGCCTGTTTTATCAGAACAAATGGCATTAACCGAACCTAGGGTTTCTACCGCAGGTAGTTTACGAATGAGAGCTTTTCGCCTAACCATCCGTTGTGTTCCTATGGCTAAAGTCACTGTAATCACCGCTGGTAAGCCTTCTGGTACTACTGCCACCGCCATAGATAGGGAAGTCTCGATTAATTCCTGAATACGGCTAAAATTACCGACTTGGATCGTCCCCACAATAATAACGATCGCGACTAAAATCAGTGAACCAGTAACTAAAATATGCCCCAACTGATCCATTCTCTGTTGGAGGGGAGTCCGTTCATTTTCTACTGACTGGAGCATCCGAGCAATTTTCCCTAGTTCGGTGTTCATCCCCGTGGCAGTAACTACTATCTTTCCCCGACCCTGTAGTACTTCAGTACCAGTAAACAGCATATTCGTGCGATCGCCAAGGAGGGTATTTTCTGGTAAACTCGATGGATTATTGTGTTTATAAACGGGTTGAGCTTCTCCTGTTAAAGCAGATTCGCGAATTTGTAAATTAAAAGCTTCAATTATTTGCCCATCGGCACAAACTCGATCTCCTGCTTCGCATAAAATAATATCTCCTGGTACTAAAGTATGAGCCTCTACAGTTAATCTTTTGCCATTGCGTAATACCTGCACTTGAGGGGAAGCCAGATTTTTAAGAGCAGCGAGAGCTTTTTCGGCACGACTTTCTTGTAAATAACCTAAAACCCCATTAAGAATAACGATCGCTAAAATAGCAATAGTATCTTTAAAAGGTATTTCCCCTGGCGATCTACCCGTCTGTTGCAAATTTATAAAATCTAAAATACCTGAAATAATTGCTACAGCAATCAGCATGAGCAACATGATATTTTTAAACTGATCGAGTAAGATCGACCAAGAATTACGACCAGCAGTTTCTGTTATTTCATTTTGGCCATAATGGTCTAATCTTTGTTTAACTTCTTGGCTAGTTAAACCTTCAGTAGCATTACTAGCTAGTTCCCGAATAGTATGCTCTACCGAGCGAGTGTACCAAGCTATTTGTCGAGCGATCGAAGAATGAGGGTGATTGGGCTGATTCACAAAAAAGTAAATATCCGATTATTAACCTTATTTAAATTTTAGGATTTAGCCTACCTATTCGGATTTGTCATAGGTTGATTCAATTAAGAGTTTTCAAAGACAATCCAGCCCAATCTTTATATCATCGAATTGGATTTAAGATAGTTGAGGATGAAGGTTGGTGCTTTTTGATGGAGAAAGTTTTGGAGATTTGCTAGATTTTTTCCCATATGTCTTTTATGTATCAATGCGTTAAGGCAACTGTAAAGTTAATGAAATATGTTACTAAACAAGAAAAATTACGGTAAATAATATATAATCTAGTCGATCGAGAGAACAGTAATTCGCTATTTTCGCTCCTGAGTTCAACACCTTAAAATGCCTTTATCTGAATTTCCTATTTCCTCAATATTAATACACGTTGATAATCCTACAGATGGTATTATATGGTATCAAAAAGCGTTTCCAGAAGCGAAGAAGTGTTTTATCGCCGAGTTTGATTTTGAGTATCTAGATTACTTGGGTATCGCGATCGAGATTGTTCCTGCTGACAACAAAGTTAGTTCTGGCGCAGCAGGTTCAGTTGTTTATTGGCTGACAAATAACTTTCAAAAACGTTTAGATCATTTACTAAAACTAGGTGCAATCCTTTATCGTGGCCCTATGAATGTGGAGAAAGGCTTTAAGATGTGTCAAGTTAAGGACTTGTGGGGTAATTGTATTGGTCTCAAAGGTAAGTAATAAATTTGGCATTTATAAAGATAAGCCACTGTACGGTTATGTATCAATGCGTTAAGGCAATTGAAAAGCTGATAGGATATCTCACTAAAATCGTATTGTAGATAAGTCTTTATGTCTATGTGGATGAAACCAAATTAACTCCCGAATTTATCGCCCAAAAACACCAAATTACCTCCAAAGAGGGCGCGAGATATGCACCTGCTGCTTTTGTTACTGGCGCGATCGATCCTGTAGCTAATAGAGAGGAATTTTTGCAGCTTTTGTCCTCTGTATCGATGCCAGTGTTAATTATTTTGGCAGAAAATGCACCACCTAAATCGAAAGCAGAAATGATGGCGATGGCAGAATTAGAAAAAGTGCAAACAGTTAGATTGACGGGAACTTTAGGTATTTATGAAGAGTATTCAACTACTAAAATACGAATGGTTGGGGAGATATCGGTTGTAGTTGGGTCTAGCGGGGGAGTTGTAGATTCGGCTATAGGCTTATCTTCTCTTACCTCGGCTACTTTTAGGGGTACGGTAAACCAGAAAGTCGAACCTTGGTTAATCTTACTCTCCACACCTATTTTGCCTCCCATCAATTCCACAATACGACGGCAAATAGTCAATCCCAAACCAGTACCCCCATACTGACGAGTGGTAGAGTTATCTGCTTGGGTAAATGGTTGAAATAAGTCTTCTTGCCGTGATTCGGGAAGACCAATACCAGTATCTTCTACGCTAAAACGAACTATAGTTGTGGATGAAGAGGATAGATTTTCCGACTCTGTGTCGGGGGCAATAGTTATTTTTATTTGACCTTGTTCGGTGAATTTGACCACACCCCTAATTAGATTGCTTAAAACCTGTTGTAAGCGAAAATCATCGCCAATCCACCATCCATCGAGAATGGGAGCAACATCAACGCTTAATT
Source organism: Xenococcaceae cyanobacterium (assembly GCA_051439545.1). Lineage (GTDB taxonomy): Bacteria > Cyanobacteriota > Cyanobacteriia > Cyanobacteriales > Xenococcaceae > JASJDJ01. Next base: position 22,854 of record JBFRWK010000218.1, read on the forward strand.
TTAGTCCTTTTTGTCGGGCTTGGGGGGTAAAAGAATTAAGTAAATTATCGGCTAGGATTTCTAAAGCAAATTCTCTATTATCTAGTTTTAGTTCTCTAGCTTCAATTTTAGATGGGGGTACGAATTTCATGACTCATATTTGCTAAAAAATCGCTTTTAGCTTGATTTGCCGAGTCTGCTGCCTGTGCCACGGCGATCGCTTCTTCTAATGCCCGATTTTGTCGTACTAGTTCTGCTTCAATTTGTTTGCGTTCGGTAATATCCATCACTGCGCCGTAGAGTTTAATGACCTTACCCCCCTCGTCGCAGGTAGCTCGTCCGATACTGTTGAGATAGCGGGTTTCGCCATCGGGACGATTTAATAGTAAATCTAAATTATAGGAAGTACAATCTTCAAAGAGTTGTTCAAAAGCAGAACGGATCGCCTGACGATCTTCGGGTGGATGGAGTTGGATTAATTCGCCGAAAGTGGGAATGGGTTGTTCGGGGTCTAAACCATAAATATTAAATAGTTCTGCCGACCAAGTTGCCCTAGCCGAATCGAGGTCGAAGTTATCGCCAACTTCTAGTTCCCAGTTACCTAAATGAGCTAGTGCTTGTGCTTCCAAGAGTTTATTTTCGCTTTCTCTTAGAGATTCTTCGGCAGAGATGCGATCGCTGATATCGACAATGACTGCCCAGACTCGAAAGTTAGAGTAAATGGTGCTGAGATCGACAATATCCAGACTGGTGTCAATTTTCGCGTTCTCTCCTAATCAGTCTTGCTCTTGTTGAATTGCTTTGGCTAATTCTGCCTTGTTCATTTTGCTGCGTCCGTCAATGTCTAATTCTAAGGCTCGATCGTACAATTCATCGCGGGTTTTTTCTTGCAAATTATTAGTTTCAGCTTCCTTGACTGCTTCTTGTAACTCAACTTTATCCATCTTGCTACGTCCGTCGATATCTAATTCTTGGGCTTGCTCGTATAATTCTTGTTTGGTAGGTTCATCAGCAGCAGTATCTGTTTCAGAATAACCTGCCTCTGCCATTGCTCTTTTTATAGCAGGAGTCCATTCAACATACTGTTCTCCTTGTTTGGAGGCTTCTTGTTTAATTTTTTCGGCTTCTTGTTTTTCTTCTTTACTTAGTCGCTGCCAAACTTCTTTAGGTAAATAGCGTTTAGTTTTGTCGTCTTGACGCGCTCGATCGTCTCCATTTTGGGTTTGCCAATTTTGTTCGCTCTCGAATATCTACTTTCACCAACCGCTCGATAAAATTGTTTGGGCGATCGCTATGGTTAATTATTAGTTGTTAGTTAGTTATTTCGCTTCTCTCTGAAGGTAGAAGGTAGAAAGGCTCTAATATAAAATACCTAATGTTTGTCACAAATGGTGGAGCGAGCAAAACCTACAAGCTCTAGAGGTTTCCTTCAGAAAGAATCCTTCAATTTTACTGTAACTTCACAGTGGGATGGGAGCGGGCGATCCCAGTTGCAGCTTGACCGCATTCCGCGGTCAAATTCACGACTCTAATTTTTTCACAACCTTTGCAATACAAGACTTGGCAAGTTATCGAAAAGTCCCGAAAATCTCAAATTATTAAGTATTAACTTCACAAGTTCTTCAAACTACTATTCTAATCTCAAAGTAAGATGGTATATTTGCCAGATTCAAGGAGTGGAGGTGAGTTTTATGCCCACCAGACAAATTAGCCCCAAAAAACAGAAGCACAAACATCGAAAACGGAAAAATCAACTGAGAAATCCTACCGATATAGGCACTCCCAAAGTACCACTCAGTAACCATCGGCATCAGCAGCGACATGAGTTACTGAGGGATTGGGAAGATGCTAGTTAAATCAATAACATTGAGGAGGTGCTATGCAATTACCTTTGCAAATTACCTTTCGGGATATTCCGCCTAGTGATGCGATCGAAGCTAAAATTCGCCAACAAGCCGAAAAGTTGAATCGTTTCTACGACAACATTATGAGCTGTCGAGTCGTGGTAGAAGCTCCCCACCGACATCATCATCAAGGCACGATCTACCACGTGCGAATTGACCTGACTGTACCTCAGGGAGAGTTGGTTATTAATCGTAACCCATCCCAAAACCAGGCTCATGAGAATCTTTACGTAGCAATTCGCGATGCTTTCGCTGCTGCACGACGTCGACTAAAAAGCTACGCTGCCGTTCAAAGAAATGAGACTAAAGTACATGAAATACCTGACCACGGTCGGGTTATTAGTGTTTTACCAGAGGATGGATATGGTTTCATTGAGACTTCTGAGGGAGATGAAGTGTATTTTCATCAAAATAGTCTGCTCAATTGCACTCTGAGAGATTTACAGGTAGGTAGTGAAGTTCGTTTTACCGAACATATGGGTGAAAAGGGACTTCAAGCCAGCAGCGTTAGGTTAATTGGGAAGCATCATCTTCATGGTTAATTCCTGCTAAGCTCTCTGGGAATAACCCTAACTAACTGATTATCTTCATCTATGACAACCAACGCCAGTTCAAATTGCTCGATTACCCAAGCATTGGTTATCAGATGTTTGCTGATGCTAGCTACGCGATACTGACTTGTCTGGGAACTGAAGGCTAAGGGGAGAAGTAACTGATCTCCTAGGAATGAATCTACTGGCACAGCTTGAGCGTGAAAATCTAGTAGTTCCCGAACAGCAATCTCTGCCACCCGTTCGGCTGGTATTTTCCGACTACCTAAAGCACTAAATCCAGCACGACTGTGTTCGTACTCAGCCGTGAGAAAGATACCCGCTCCTGGTGCTATACCTCGTTCGCGCACGGGCTGGATTTGAGCTGGGAGATGAGCCTGGTGCAAGAGATTTTCTGCACGGTTAGCCATGCGTTGGGGAATATGGGAGGGTAATTCTGTAACTGCTGCTAAACCAGGTATCTTCCTTATTGCTCCTCTTTCTAGTAATTGAAGACCACTCAGAGGTTGTTTGCTGCCAATTACCCGCAGTTCTACTTCACCTCCGCCTCTAGGATACCAACCCCAAGCATTGAGCTTCACTTCAGCTTGCACGCCTAGCTGTCTCAGGGTAGGCAAATATACTTCTTCAATATAGGTAACGGGAGGACTCCAAGCAACGTGAGTTCCCCCAAAAAGAATCACTTTGGAGCTACCATTGGCTAGGGCTAAGGGAATCAGAATTGTTTGTAAAATAAGAGTTACAGCTCCTGCCGATCCTCCTTCTCTCGCCTTAGTAACATCAAAACTGTACTGTCCAGCTTGAGGCTGACGAGTGGGCATAAATTCTAGGGTCATTGAACCCAATTTATCTCCCCTTACCTGAGCTTGGCAAAGAGTGGCTGCTGCCCGTACCGAGGTCAAGTGTTGCGCTGCTAGTCCTGGTTTTGGGCGATTGGCGCGAATGCGCTCGATGCGGACGGGTTGACCTGTAATGGTAGCCAGACTAAGACTGGTACGGAGAATTTGACCGCCACCTTCACCCCATGAACCATCGATATTAATCATATAAAAAAATAGATTGAAGATGTCTTTTTACCTCTTAGGTGAGATTGCTATACTGTACTGTTCTAGCCAAGAAAGTTTTAAATTCCACTGATGTTGACTTCGCTCACGCCATGTTTGCCATACCTCTTCTAGGTAAGCTAGGGTCTGCTCTTGTGACCACCCATTAACCTTAGCAAGCTGTGCTTCTGCCCGTTCACCATGACCACGAATACCAGCTAGACCAATATGCTTGACTTCGTGACAGCTAGGACACAAAGCTATCAACCCTTCTAAGCTTTGAATATAATTGCGATCGTCGTAGTGCCATATTTCATGACATTCTACAGGCCACTTTTTACCACGACCACCACATACTTCGCATCTAAAATTCGCTTGTTTGTAGGTCGATTGGCGCAAAAAATCCCAGGTGCTTTTATTAACATGACTGCGCACATTAGAAAACCAACAGGTTGAGGGGACTAACTCCACAGTAAGCGATTTTACTTTGAGTAAGCTAGGATCGATCTCAATCTCGTGTGCAGATAATCCCTCGACTAGAAAATCCACCTCACTTCGCAGAAACACACCACGCTTCTTAAAGTTATTGGCATATTCAGCAATAAGCTTTCTGTTGTTGGTATCGCGTCTATATAGTTCTCTTAGTGGAGTGAGTATTTTCTCAGCTTCTTCCATCTACTCACCTCCTGTTTTTTGCAGCGCGGGCGTTGCTGAATCAAGATATGTTTTGTTATCCGAGGAAGATGTAAATTAAATACATCAAACCAGCAACACCATAATAACGAAAAATCACGATCGCTTTTTAATATTTTAAATAATTATTGCTATAGACTAAAGGTGAAATTTAAGCTTTTAGTATAAAAATAAACTTCTAAAGACTCATAATGAAAGATGAAGGGACTATTCAATTCACTTTTGGGCTTGATGAGCCAGAATTAGAGGATGAGGAACGGCTGAAGTTTGCCAAGAATCTACTGCGAGAGTTACGCAACCTCGATGAAGTGGAGAGAGCAGATAGAACAGAATACCTATATCCAGAAGCAGGGAGTAAAGGGTTTGCTACGTTGATAGGAACACTGACGGCTCAAGTCAGCTTCAAAAATATTAAAGCATTTCTGGGGTTTTTGGGCGATCGCTTACAAGATAAGCCAATTAAAGGAAGTATTAAAGTAGGGGATAATCAAGTTGAATTTGAAGTTAAAAGTCGTCAGGAGTTAGCCGAATTCGAGCAAACAGCCCTAAAATTGATTGCAGCAATGAGTAAATAAAGCGATGCCCAGGAAGGTAGCACTACTGATCGGAGTTAGTGAGTATGGCGAAGGCATACCCTCTTTGTCAGCCCCACTCAATGATGTAACAGCAATGAAGCGAGTGCTGAAAAATCCCCACATGGGAGGATTTGATGACATCAAAACACTCCCTAATCCCGATCCTACTGCTATGCGACTAGCAGTACAACAAATATTTGCCAATTGTCACAAAGATGATTTAGTATTGCTGTTTTTCTCTGGTCATGGCATTACTGATGATAATAACAGGCTGTATTTAGCAACCAAAGGGACTTCCAAAGATTTTTACAAAGCCACTTCCGTCCCTGATTTTGCCTATTTTTCTTTACTTATTCTATTCAATAGTTTGGTCGAATTTCTCTAGAGTGTTACTTTGTCTTTTCTCACAGATTGAAGCTTGTAACCTTTGATTTATCGACATCACAAGCATTTGCTCGACCTTAGCTGTATTGATGCCATCATTGAAACAAGAACGTTACTTTGAATGCGATTAAATAACATAATAATTCTGTAACCCACCTTCCGCACGTCAAAATGTAGCACCAAAAGATTACGCATTTTTCTGAAATTGGCGATCGCGCTTTATGGTAAAATGCGATCGCGTCAGTCAAGAAATTGGGATTTGGCGATCGCTCATCTCCCCTCAGAACATACTACCTAGCATATTACAAACTGACGTGCGGAAGGTGGGCTGTAAACAAAATCCTAAGATTAAGCCAAAAGAAACTGATAATTGTCAAATACTTAACCCTTAGTTATCAAAAGATTCTGAAATAATTTTAATAAAATTATTGGCTCTATTTCGACATAATTTGTCTAACAGAATATCTAAGTTTAGATCTATATCATCCGCTTGTTGTTGTAAAATATTAACGAGTTTTACTTTGCCAGATAATTCCACCAACTCTACTAAAAACTCGTCAGGAGAAACTGCTTTAATCTTATATGGTTCAAGAGTATTTTGAGGAAAATCTGAAAGATTAGATGTAACTATTGTATCAGCCTTTGCTGCTATTGCTGCTGCTAATACATGACGGTCTTTAGGGTCATTTTTGAGAATGTTAATTATTTCTTTTTTTGGTTCTATTAAAGATTCAGGAAAAGCTTGTTTCATTTGTTGGACTCGCTTATGAGCTTTTTCTTCTGCTATTTTAGGTTCTAATTTATTTCTTTTACCCAAAATTTCAGCCAGATTTATAGCCGTTTCTTCTAATATTTGTTCGGACGTATGAAACCTGTATAGAGAAGCTTCGGCTGCCCTGAGCAGGGTGTCACAAAGAGGCATGGGTATCAAAACACAAGCATCTACAACTACAATTCTTTTTTTCACTTATTTGGCTACCAAAATAATCAGATAAATTATGGTTGATTAATAATCTCCTTAAGCTCATCAGAATCTAAATCATATAACCCATCTTCTTTAATACCAAGGGAAAACTCTCTCAGGATTTTCCGACGGTTCGCATCTCTTTTTTGTAAATAGCAAAAAACATCTTCAGCTAATATTTTTCGACGATTTCCTACTTGAATATAAGGAATTTCTTTCTGGTCGAGAAGTTTAACTAAATAAGGTCGTGAAACATTCAATAAATCAGCAGCTTCTTGAGTGGTCATATACTTATTATCAGGAACAATGGTAAAAGAATTTCCTTCTCTTGTTATCTTTAATACCTCTTGAATAGTTTGATATTCGGCTTCTGATAAAGAAATTTTCTGCCCTTTATATGACAAGAAACAATCATTGGTTTTACTCATTACTTTCTACCTATTAATCCTAGAATTATTGAGAGCCAACAAGGTTTATTTGTCTACACCATATCAATTATCTGAAATATTCGCAATATCTGAAACAGGAGAAACAAGCAAGGCGATCGCCAGACAACCTTTTGTGATATCGCCTAATTTACTTGTAGTCTCATTTAGTATTTAATCTAAATAGGACATTATTTAAAACTTTATTAAATTGAATGTCCGCTTAGGTTATCATAAAGTTATTAAATCAGCAGAGTTTGATACATTCGAGACTTAAGCTGTGTTGATGCCATCAAGGAGAGTTTCTTTTTGGTCAGAGTTGAAAACTTTTATATTCGTGGATTAGAGGCATTTTTTCGCTCAAGCGATCACCACCCTCCACATTTCCATGTCAAGAAGAAAGGAGAGTGGGAAATAAGAGTTTATATCTTAACTTCGACTGAAAAATTACATTATTCTGTAAAATTTCCCAAAAATAAAAAACAATTTCCTAGTTCAAAAGAAGAAAAATCAATTCTCGATTTTGTAATCAAAAATAGAGAAAAGCTTTATCTAGACTGGGAAGCTAAAGTATGTGTTAAGGAGAAAATGTCTGATGATTAGTTCAATTGAAACCAACAGTTTATACAGTTTAAATTCAGAAGAAGCCTTTAACTCTTGTGAATGTCTAGGTTTGAAACCTTTAAAGACTGAGCAAATCAAGAATAACAAAACCTCACATGAACTCACGATAATCTACACAGCAAACTCAGTCATTCTGCAAGTATCTGATAACAAAAAAATCCACAAAACTTTCCTCTATGATGAATACAAACAAGATCCGACAGTAGTAGATAGAATTAAGCAGGGTTGGAAATGGGAATCTGAAGCTGAACTTATTGCTACAGCAAAAGCTTCTGAGAATATATTAATTGTTATGGGATGCAATCTTAATTTCTGGCAAGTATCTTTTGAAGCTATACCCTGTCTAAATAAACTACCCTTATCTGAAAGAACTAATTTTGAGATCGATCCAGATGGCAGTTATCTTCATTGGCAATGGAACGATGTTCATATCGATTTAGAAGATATAAAAGCAGCAGTCGATCCAGAGTTTAGAAGTCAGCTATACCTTGAAAAACTCAAGTATAATCAGTCTTTAGGAAAAGCGATTTCTCAAGTAAGAAAAGCTCATAATCTCAATCAAAATGAAATTGAAGGTTTATCAGATAGACATCTGAGAAGAATTGAAAATGAAGGCTATCAAGTGACCATAGATGTTCTGAAAAAACTTGCTTTAGCTCATCATATGAACTTAGAAGACTATTTAGCTGAAGTCACTAGAAATATAGATATCATTACAGCTTGCTAGTCCCTATAAGGATAATTGACCAGCAGAAAAACCAAAGCGACATCGGCTAATTTGGGTTGAGGGGGAGAAAATTACTCATCCTACTCAGTTCTCCAATAGAATAATCTTGTCTAGCTGCTCGATTAAAGGTTCCAGCTTTGTAGTTGCTGTATTCCAGAGAATATCCAGATCAACATCAAAGTAAGCATGGACTAGACGATTCCGCATTCCAATGATGTCTGCCCAGGGAATTTGTGGATGTCGTTCCCGACATTCTGATGAAACATTTGCCGCCGCCTCACCAATGATTTCGATCGCTCTAACCATTGCAAAGACAAGCATTCGGTTACTGTCCAAAGTCTGGCGATCGCACCCTGCAATAAAACCCCGTGCCTCAACTGCTGCGTCCCTCATATGCTTTAGCCGAGTTAAATTGTCAATCTTGGACATACTGCACCACTGCTGTTGATAAAACTCTGTCGCGAAAATAGGGACTCAATTCTGCCGGGGTACGGAGATCGATCTGCCTACCATCAAGCATCGCCGAGAGTTCCCTTTCCATCTGGGCAAGGTCGAAGTACGTGACCTTAGCTCCAGATAAAAACTCCACCAAAAAGTCAATGTCACTCTCAGGCGTAAAATCCTCCCTTAACACCGAACCAAATAAAGATAGTTTGTGAATGTGATGTCGCCGACAGAACGCGACAACTTTGTCCTTCGGAAGTGCGATGGGTAACTGTTCTACCGTTTGCATGGAGCTATCTCCTCCTGAGTATTTTAAACTTGAGAATCAAGATTTGAGTTCTCAATAATTTCGTAGTTATATTGCCTAGAGTAGCATTTCGATCTCATCGAACTGGAAATCGGAGTATGCGTTTCTCCTAAATGAAATTGAGGGTAATATCAAGGAGAACTATAGGAATTGAAATAAAAATGGATAAGGAAGAACTAATTAAACGTGCAAAAGATCCAAAATATATTCCTGGCATTTACAATTAAGTACCTACGCAAAATTAATTGTGTATTTTGTGCCAAAGTTTATTAGGATGTTTTCTACAGCTTCAACTAAGGCAGAATAGCTCTCATAAGCATTGATTTCTAGCCATTGATATTTAATAAATC